>JABIQT010000475.1 GCA_018667995.1 Candidatus Latescibacterota bacterium | reverse complement strand
TCATCCTGGTCGGTCTGTACTTGCTATGGATTTTAATTATCTCAGTTGTACGACCGGCCTCCGCTCCTGCGATGCCGGCCGATGAGGTGGCCGAGTTCCAGGCATCTGGCATGGTAAAGAGGGTATTGCGGGCATTCGTGCTTCCCATGATGCTGGTTCTCGTGGTTCTGGGATCCATCTTTGCGGGAATAGCCTCGCCCACGGAGGCCGCCGCAGTGGGAGCCCTCGGCGCGACAGTTCTGACAATGATCCAGGGCAAGTTCAACTATGCGACGCTGAAGTCCGTCATGACGGAGACGACGCACATCTCGTGTATGGTTTTCTTCATTCTGGTCGGTGCGGAAGTGTTCGGTCTGGTCTTTCGGGGCATTCGAGGTGACGTCTACATGACGCAACTGATCACGGGCGCGAATCTCGATCAGACCTCCTTCCTGATACTCATTATGATCATGATCTTCATTGCAGGTTTCTTCATCGATTTTATACAGATTACTTACATCATCGTGCCGGTGATTACTCCGATTTTCATTCAGTTTGACTTTAATCTGCTCTGGTTAGGTATTCTGATTGCGATGAACCTCCAGACTTCATTCCTGACACCACCATTCGGGTTCTCGCTGTTTTATCTGAAAGGTGTGTGTCCGCCGGAAGTTCGAACGGGGCATTTGTACAAGGGCATTATTCCCTACATCGTTATTCAGTTGATAGGGCTAGGTTTGATCGTGAGTTACCCCGAGTTAGCCACGTGGCTACCGGAGTATCTGGCCAAGTAGGTACTGATGGTGGGAAATAGGTCGGGAGTCTTGAGAGTTCGGAGTATTGCGGGGAGTTTATACCGCGGTCAAAATCCTATGGCACAGCCGTCTTTCCTTGGCTCGGATGCCCCGTGCAACATCGCATTTAGTGGGTCAATCAGAATCGCCTGATATCCGCCAAACCCCTGCCAAGTACGATTCATGACATGTCCTCGTCGTGATAATTCCTCAATTACCTCATCGAGCACACCTGGCTCAATATCGACCGTGCCGCCCCGAGAATCCATGGGGACGCCGGTTGGCGTGGCAGAACCCGAATGGTTGAACCGGTCCGCATCTCCCGCTTCCTGAATATCCATTCCAAAGTCAATCAGATTACACATAATCTGTGTATGTCCCTGTGGCTGCATATCCCCACCCATTAAACCAAAAGATAAGAATGGTTTACCATCTTTCATGACCATGGCAGGTATTATGGTATGAAATGGTCGTTTGTGGGGTACCAGGGCGTTTGCGTGGCTTTCATCGAGTGCGAACAGCTGACCTCTGTTTTGCATCGGGAATCCCAGACCTGGCGCAACAACACCGGATCCGAATCCCATGAAAAGGCTTTGTATAAACGAAACAGCGTTTCTATCCTTATCGACTACTGTTAGATACGCGGTATCGCCATGTACCATCGCCGGGTGTCCCGGCGGCACATCCATGGACGCCCGATGCTTATCAATTCGGGCCCGCTGCCGCTCTGCATATTCTTTTGAGATCAGCTCTTCTACAGGAACATCAGAGAACTCTGGGTCCGCATAGTATTTTGATCGGTCTGCATAGGCCAGTTTCTTCGCTTCAATTTGGTAATGGAGAGCGTCCGCCGAGTTATGCCCCATGAAAGCGAGATCGTACCCCTCAAGAATGTTCACCATCTGAAGTGCCGCAATGCCCTGGCCGCTTGGAGGCAGTTCAAATAGATCAAAACCTCGATAGTTGGTACTGACCGGTTGATCCCATGTGGGAGTATTGTCTTGCAGGTCACGCATTGATAGGAAACCACCGTTCTCCGAAGAACAGGCAGAAATGCCTTCAGCTATCTCTCCTTGATAGAACGAATCCCGCCCACCTTCTGCGATCCTTCTGTAGGTTTTGGCCAGATCCGGATTCCTGAACACCTCACCGGGTTTGGGAGCATGCCCATTGGGCAGAAAAGTTGCGGCCGTGCCGGGCCATTTGCCTAGCAGCTCTTCTGATGAGCCCCAATCGCGGGCTATAATGTCGGAGACGGGAAACCCGTGTTGTGCGTATTCAATGGCTGGAGACAGTATGTGTTCAAGTTCTAAACGACCGAATCGCGTGCGAATCGCCTCCCAACCATCGACACAGCCTGGGACGGACCAAGAGAGTGGTCCCCGGGCTGGAATTGCGTCTAATCCTTCATCTCTGTAGGCAGATATGTTTGCCGAATAAGGGGCGCGACCGCTCGCGTTCAATCCGTGCAGCGTCTTTGTTGCGGCATCCCAGTAGATAGCAAAGAGATCACCACCGATGCCACAGGACATGGGTTCTACTACTCCCAGTACCGCGTTCACAGCGATGGCTGCATCTATGGCGTTGCCGCCACTCTTGAGAATGTCTACGCCCGCCTGAACGGCAAGGGGTTGGCTGGATGCCACCATGCCATTGGGAGCCATGACGACTGATCGTCGTGATCCTCGATAGGCCAGGGGTTGGTGGATCATGGGATCAATTTTACCTATCTGGGTGTGGTCCAATTGATCAGTCGAGTCTTCATCTCCCAGGTCTTTATTGACGTAAAGACCAGCGTCGGTAGTTCATTGGGGTCAATTTCGACGAGAAAAGTGTTTGTAGCCTGTGGCCCTACGGGTACCAGTTCTTCGGAGGTCACGTAAAATACCACGTCATCGGGATTCTTAAACTCGACCTGGACTCCCACTGAGACGTTGAATTCGCTCCGATTGAGCAGGGCGCCTTCCCACTTGAGTAGGACGCCGCCGTCTACCAGTGTGACAGCCTGATTGAAGATCTCAATATCCGCATTGCTTACCGTAGGGCTGACGGGGTCGAACTCACATGATGCCAGGAGACCAACCACAAGTGCCAGACCAATGATGCGTCTCATTCCGATTCCTCCTCTAATTCTTCAGTATTGGACAGGTCATACAGTGAGGCCCTGCATTGCCTCGAAATAACTGCTCCGACGGGACGGACAGTGTTTCACCACCCCTTTTCTCAATTTCAGCACTTATTCGCACTGCTTTGTCGTATCCTACCGCTTTAAGGGGTGATACCGCAACATAATTCACACAGCCCTGATTCATTTCTTGTTCGGTCACCTCAAAGAGGTCGAATCCATTTTTATCCAGGTAATCCGGCAACCAGGCGTATTCCGGCGCTTGCCCACGGCGAAAAATGGTGGACGGATACATTTCAAGATCTGGCTTGTATCCGACGGCTAGCGAACCCGAGACAAACATTAATAGCCCATCGATGTGAATTGTCCCTTCCGGGACAGGCACCATAATAATCTCATCGAGATGTCCTTCGTCAAGCAGGCGGTCGCACATCTGAAATATGGCTGGTTCTGTGGTGCGGTCGCAGAGCGAAACGATCATCTGACGTTCTGATAGAAACGTCACACCACCACCTTCTACAAATCCGGGTGGCTTGATTTCATCAAGAATGGGAATGCCTAATCGTTCCATGGCGCGCCCAATGATCCAGGTGTCTCCCTTCCTGCCCTTCTCGAACATGCTCATCAATAGGCATCCCGCATCCAGAATTACTGCGAGGTCACGAGTATAGGTCATATTGGGACGCCTGGAGATATAGGCCAACGCATCCGAATCGTCTCTCAGAATTTCTCCCAAGAATAGAACTTCTGTGCCCATCGCCTCAAGCGATGAGGTTAGCAGATCGAAATCAGCCAGGAATT
>JABIQT010000428.1 GCA_018667995.1 Candidatus Latescibacterota bacterium | reverse complement strand
TCCGTTGCATCTGTCGGGTCTGACGCATCTGCTTGGTCTGTTGGGTCGGTAGTATCCGCCGGTTCACTGGCCTCGGTGGCATCCGCTGAATCGCTGGTCGGGTTCTTATTATCCGCTTCTCCTTGGCAGCCGACGAGTGCAAACGCACACAAGAACGCAAAATGTTTTGATTTGAGCTGCATGGTCATCGCTCCCCAAGGATAAAGTTCCGGTCGATATTATTACGACCATCGATAAATGGCCAACACAGTGACGAGTGTATGAGGGGTCGTGCCCGCTCGCAAAGGAATTATATTTGAGAAACGGAGGAGTGTAGGTCGGTGTAGTCTTCGGTCCGGTCTCATATTGATAGCTGTCCTACCTTAACCTTCATTGCGCTCGGTTTAGTGCTGAGGAATACTTTGAAGGGGGAGAGAATCACCATGAAACGTCCTATTATTCTTTTGTTCAGCAGTATTTGGCTCCTTACATCTTGCTCTGCAGGTAATGAGTCGCAAAGTGATACATCGATGCTTGCCGAGGCGCGTGCTCCCTCGAGTATCGAGCCAGTCGCTTGGACGCCGAATGATAATCCCAATGTTCTCGATTTGGATTCCAGCTTCAATTACAAGTTTTCGGAGCTTCCTGAAGAAGGTGAAGCTGAGCAGATTCCATGGGCTGGAAACTATTGGCCAACCTACCGAGACAGTGTGAATTACCGCTGGGATGGACCTGATGCGGAATCTCCATCAGAGAAATTTGAAGAGGCTTTTGGGTTAGCGGGAATCGCTGATTCTATCTCTGAAAATTATGGTATCGATAGCCGTCGTAACTCTACGTCCACGACCTGCACCGAGAATGATGTTTGCGATTCCGACAAGGGCGAGGTCTGCTCGAAGCGCACGGGTCAAGAAGAGGGAGTCTGTGTTGAGACGTGGTTTGGTATTTGTCATGCATGGGCACCTGTCGCAATTATGGAGCCGGAACCGAAAAAGGCGGTTACATACAACGGTGTGACGTTTAAGGTGAACGACCTAAAGGCCCTGGTTACTTTGTCCTACGATAAAGGACTGAAGTCCAAGCTGATGAGCGGGCGTTGCAACGACACCAATACTGGCGAAGAAGGCGGTATTGAATTCGACGAACAAGGTCGCCCCACGGACGATTTTGCGAATTGTCGCGATACCAACCCAGGCTCCTTTCATATCGTGTTGGCGAATATGTTGGGGATTCAGAAGAAGGCCCTGGTAGAAGATCGAACATTTGATTACGAGGTTTGGAATCAGCCAATTCGTGGTTACCGCGTGACTCAGAACACGGAAGTTACGAAGGTAGAGGCCATCGCCCTGGTGAATCAAGAGGGTGATGCTTACACGTATAATCAAGAGGCGGTAACATTCCGCCACATGAAGATGGCCGTGCAATGGATCCGCGAATCACACCAGGAGACTGACGGTAACTTCGCTGATACGATGGATACTTATACAGTGACCGACAACTACGAGTACCTACTGGAGATCGACCGTGATGGTTTGATTATTGGCGGTGAATGGTTGGGCGATTCGAAAACGGACCACCCCGACTTTCTTTGGGTTGGCGTGGAAAAGTCTAACACGGAAGTAGCAGTTCCCGATGTGGAGCTTTCGAAGCATGATGACGTGGCCATTGCAAACGGTGAATGGCATGACTTTGGATCGGTGAGTGTGACGGCAGGAGATAGCCTGAGCGTAAAAATGACGGGTGCAGGCGATGGGGATCTCTACGTGCGATGGGGGGATGCGCCAACCCAATCAAACTATACGTGTCGCCCCTATAAAGCAGGTTCGAACGAGACATGTACCTTGGAAGTTCCCAATGGAACATCGACTGCGCATATCAAGGCGAAGGGCACCGGCGATGGTACTACGGTTAATCTCGTGGCATCAAAATCAACACCAGGCAGCGGTATCAAGTGGACCGACGTTAAGATGCTTCTGGAACTCTCAATCGCGGACGATACGACTCCCGATACAGGGGGATTTAATTGGGGCAACGCGTGCGAGGGCGGCAGCGGGTCGTTTGTTCAGCCGGTGGCCCAGCAGGCTACGTTGGATGTTGGTGAGATTCCTCCAAGCAAGAACGGTGTGGAAATTAGCCTGGACTCGGTTGAGGACGTCGATATTCAGTTGCTCGATAAAGAGACTGGTCATGAAATCATTGCTTGGCCCAATGGCGATCTGAATGGCAGCTCAGAAGAGTGCACAACTTATGAAGGAGTGCAGTACTGCTACAGCGGTTACAATGGTGATTGTGGAAGCAATACAAATGGAACCAACGGGTGCTCTTACGGTAAGGAGTGGATTCGTGTGACTGGTTCAACCAATCGGCAACTTGTTATGAAGGCATTTGGTTACGCGGCGGGCGAGGCGAATGTTGACTATAGCTGGCAAGCTTTACCCGATTGTGTCGACGAAGGTTCAGGCACCTTCTCGCAGCATATTCTTCGGAATGCGATTGTCGATGTAGGGGTAATACCTCAAGGTAAACAGAATATTAAGATCGAACTAACATCTGAGAAAGATGTGGATATACAACTTTATCAGGGCG
>JABIQT010000322.1 GCA_018667995.1 Candidatus Latescibacterota bacterium | reverse complement strand
TCGAGTCAGCATGGTTTCAATGTCGTTCGAGCTGCCGATCCCCTGGGGCCATTCGAGGTAATTAACTCAGCGCCGATTACAGGTACAGAAGTGTCATTTTTCTATCTTGACCGGTCTGGATTGACGGCGGGAGGTCAGTTCTACTATGATCTCGAGGTGATTGATGTCTCCGGTTCCACATCTCGAAATGGGGCTGTAAACGTTCAAGTAAGCGCCGTAACCACCTCAGAACTATTCCAGAACGCACCGAATCCGTTTAATCCGACCACGTTGATTAGATTCGCACTACCGCAACCGACACGAGTCTCTATCCATATATTCAATATGATAGGGCAGGAGGTAGCTGTACTGCTCGACAACATCCAGAAGCCGGCTGGATTCGATGTCGTAACTTGGGACGGCACAAATGCGACCGGGAGGAAAGTTTCCAGCGGGGTCTATCTCTACAGAATAACGACGGCTGCAGGTTTTGATCAGACGAAACGCATGGTCCTACTTCGGTAATTCAGGTATGCGTAGGAAAGCAGTCCCTCCTGAATTATCAGAGCGATGTCATCCTGGATGGGCGAGAATGCTGACGACAGCGCGGTAACCAGCTCGGCTGAGCTCTCCCAGTAGTGTCCTAATCACCCGGGACTTGGTTTCGTCATTCCCTGATAAATCTTGATTCAACGGAGGAGAAGGGATTCGAACCCTCACCTGGGTTACCAGGGCTACGGATCAGCAGTCCGCCGCATTGCCATTCTGCCACTCCTCCTTATGTCGTGCAAGCAAGGGGATGGCAAAAAAAATGCCCTCCGGACAATCGGAGGGCTCGCATATTCGATAATGCCCCCGAAACCGGAATACTGGGGACCTGACACCTGCCTAGTGATATAGCTATCCCCTGTCCCTGCTTACATTGTGTTTTGTACTATCGGGATATCTATTGCTCTGTTGCGACGCCACTAGTTCCATCTTGATGCCATCCTGACTTCGTTTAAAGTTCCAGTGAAGATTAAAGACTAAACTCCCAACTAAACCAATCAGTGGATGCACTTTCTGTCCTTATTGAAAAGAAGACCCATAGGAAAATGAGTGCAACGTGTCGTTCCATCCTCAAATCAATGGGAATTGAATTCCACAGCCCATTTCTCCATCTTATCCTCATCAATCTCCATTCCAAGACCAGGAGCGTTGTTTGGTTGTAAGGTTCCGTTCCGAAACCGCAGCGGGTTGCGGCAAATGTCGTCGACGAGTAATTCGGGACTGACAAGATCTGAGGGAACTGTCACGTTTTTCGAGGCTATGGCGAGATGGACCATGGCGGCCGTTCCTGGACCGAGTTCGATGGTGCTCCCCAACAGAGCAGGTATTCCGGCTGTCTCTGCCGTCTGAATCAAACGCTGACTTCGTACCAGCCCTCCGGCCTGTGAAGCGACCACATTAACCACATCAACTGCTCTATGCCTAATTAGCGCAGTTGAAAATACGTCGCCCAAATCTGCTACATGTTCGATGATATCGATAGAAGACGCCGCCCTCACGCGTCCCAGCGTGGCGGCCACTGCATCTGCATTGCTATTGATACGTAGTGGATCATCGTTGGCGATCGGTCTACTCACCGCTATCACCGGCGTTTCACAGGCATCAGCACCTGCCTCCGCCATATCTTTAACCTTATCGATGGACTCCCCTTCCTCCCAAGCTCCAGAGGCGTCCACCTTTATATACGCTTCCGGTCCAGCCAAACCGCGGACCAACGATATACGTTCCAGGTCTCTGGCGTGATCCTCACCAACTTTCAGCTTGAAGGACCGAAGACCACGGCCGGATTTCTCCATTATCTCAACACGCAGACGTTCTAACTCTTCAGCGGCAGAGATGTCTCCCCTAAGGAATGCAACCCAGCTCACCTGAATGCAGTCGTGATATCGACCACCAAGCAGTTCGTAAACGGGTACGGCGTAGCGCCGACCGACGAGATCGAGGAGGGCTATCTCTACCCCGAAAAGGGTGAGACTGCGGAGTTCCGGGTGCCAATCGTCCGGCAGGCCTGCCTGGACACGACCATAGAGATCCCGCCAACGATCCAGATTACCTCCTATCATGATTTCTGATAGAAGATCCTGTAACCCTTGGGCAGAGAGCGCTTTCATGCGTCGTGCAATATCGGATACTTCACCCAGGCCTGTGAGGCCAGCGTCCGTGAATAGCTCGATGATCTGGTAGCGTGATCGTGGATGGTCCACGTCCGACTGCATCTGATTTGGATCTGCGCAATGGGTCTCATATACTCTGGGGACGGCTACATCACGGACCCGTATTCTGGTGATCTTCATGCTGGCGCTCCTATGTGAAAACCTGCGGCCTAGTGAAGTTCTGAACAGGCATCCTATACTCTCTAACGTTCTCCTGTATTCGCCGACTGGGGCATCAACAGCGGATACTTGAGCAATCATCATCTATTGTAGATGCCGCTGGTTCAGCTGACACGATATAAGAATTGGTCGATAGATCTTGCAAAGGATACAGGTCACAGATATTATATCCAGCAAGTAGGGATCCTGCAACGAATTCAACAGTCAGAGCTGATACCAGTAGGGGGATGACGACGATGTCACATCTACTTTCCGATAGTGATGTCCGGCAGTTCATCACGGAAGGTTATCTTGTCGTGCGTACCGAGAAGTCGTCAGCGTTTCACCGTGGCGTTTACGATGAAATTGAATCCGTGTTGGAGAAAGAGGGCAATCCCGGGAATAACATATTGCCCCGGATACCTGTTATCCAGCAGGTTTATGATGATCCTGTGATTATCGGAGCCTTGACGAGCCTGCTTGGACCGAACTACTTGATGCATCCGCACCGGTACTGTCACTTGAATCGTCCGGGAAGCCAGGGGCAGACGTGGCATAAGGACGACTACGTCTTTGATCAGAATGTCCGTCGCCATAGATTTCGCTGGGTTATGGCGTTCTATTACCCGCAGGATGTCACGGAAGAAATGGGACCGACGGGCATCATTCCGAGATCTCAGTATCGAAATTCCATTTCATCGGATAACGCGTCAGAATCTGTTGAACAGGCTATGCCACTGTGCGGTGAGGCAGGAACCGTTGCCATTGTGAATTTCGATATCTGGCATAGAGCGTGTGCCAATGTGAGCGACCAGTCCCGTTTCATGCTGAAATTTCAGTTTACCCGTATGCAAGAGCCGGAATCGCCCTCCTGGGACAATCGTTCAACTGACTGGCAGACGTCCCCCGACGACCCCGCC
>JABIQT010000903.1 GCA_018667995.1 Candidatus Latescibacterota bacterium | reverse complement strand
CGGCGGATGTATCTTTAGAGACCAGTGTGTCAAACTGGAGCCGCGGCTGAGCGCCGGATTCCCAGACGCCCCCAGGTGGATCCCCCACTTTTCTTTCACGGGACCACAGTTCCCGTTGGCGAGTGACCAACGTCTCAAAAGTCAGACGAAGTTTCTCAATCTCATCGGACGGAATGACGTCATGCAGTATAATGTATCCGTCGCTGAGCAGCTGCTCTGGGTCAACGGTCATATTTAGTACCTATGGAGAGACTCAATTAAGTTTTGTAAGGTATAGGAAGTTGATCTTTGGTAAAATAATGTAGTATGGCCGAAAGTGATGTCAAGCATGGAATAAACGTTCTCTGTGAGAGGTCAAATCTGTGACTATGACAGGGAATAATGGGTTGACAGTGTGTCTGTTTCTCGGCAAATTTAGTGCCTGTCAGGGACGGTTATTGTGGATCAAAAGAGGGTGCTTTATGGAGTTACCACGGGATTGGAGTTCATTCGCACTTCTGTCGATTGACGTACAGAACGACTTCTGGTCTGATGAGCAGTCTCGGCAATTCCCGGATTTCGCGCAGAAGACCCAAAACCTCCTTGGTTTTTGCCGGTCTGAAGGTATTGAGGTGGTCCACATCCGGGCTCAGTTTAACCCTGATGGATCGGATTGGATGGTCCGGTACAGGCTCACGGAAGATATTCCCTGTATTGAGGGAACACCTGGCGCAGCGCCTCTGAACTGCGCCATCGAAATACCTGGCGAGAAGGTCTTCACTAAGCAGACCTTCGATGCATTTCAGATGCCAGATCTCCAACGGTATCTGACACAGCAGGGAACAAGATTTCTGCTGTGTGCGGGGTTGGTCACGGGGGTATGTGTCTTTCTCACATCTGCCTCGGCGGCCCAGCGTGGCTATCTCACCGCATTGGTAACCGACTGTTGCGCCGACGAACCGTCGAAACACGCTGCAACCTTGGAGTCGTATCCGTTCATATTCGAGAACGTAACGTTGCTACAACTGCCCTCCGCATTTGAAAGATGGAGTCAACAACTGCGGAGTCTGGAAAATCTGTCTGCCGATCCGGTGTAGGTTGAAGAAAATGAGCGCCTGGCCGTCCGGCGCGGTACGTGAAATTGGCACTGCACTTGGGTACAATGCACAGAACGTGCGGAGTACCGTCTCGGAATGCGGAAAACAGGAATCCATAGGAGTCTCATGATGGGTGATCTCAACGTAGGAATTGTAGGGTTGGGCTGGGTAGCGGGTGCTCATATCGAGACATTTAAGTCGGTCCAGGGCGGCAATGTGACAGCCGTCTGCTCCCGACGGGAGCATGATGACGCTGCCTTGGCAAGTGAATACGGAACAGATCTCCATGCCTACACCGACTATGAAGAAATGTTGAATAGCCCTGATATTCATGTTGTCGACATATGCACGCCACACCCCTATCATGCCGATCAAGCTGTGGCCGCGGCGGAAGCAGGCAAACATCTGATAATAGAGAAGCCAATCGCCTTGACACACGATGATACGTTGCGCGTTCGCGACGCCGTCATGGCTGCGGGAGTGAAAGTTTGCGTATGTTTTGAATGCCGCTTTAGTGCTCACTTCACCATGATCCGGTCCGTCATAGATCAGGGGTTACTCGGTGAACTGCACTATGCCGAAGTAGACTATTATCACGGTATCGGTCCCTGGTATGGACAATACGACTGGAATATCAAGTCGGAGTTTGGTGGCAGTACACTTCTCACCGCTGGATGCCATGCGCTGGATGCCATGCTCTTTTTCATGGACGGTGCTGTGGACGAGGTGACAAGCTATAGGACACGATCAACCAGTGAATTTTTCGCCCCGTACGAATACGACACCACGAGCGTCTCCATATTCCGATTCGAAGGGGGAAAGAAGATCGCGAAAGTAACCTCGAGCATCGATTGTTTGCAACCCTATTACTTCCACGTTCATCTTGTAGGTAGTGAAGGCAGTCTGCTGGACAATAGATTTTACTCGAACAAGCTGACTGGAATGGATCGAAGCCGTTGGAGTACACTCGAGACATCGCTGATCGATTCAGGTGATGTGAGCGATCATCCGTATCAACCACAATTTCAGGCCTTCATAGACGGAATCGGCAAGGACCGTCCCATGCCGTTGACTGATCTTGATACTGCGATAGAGACGCATAGAAACGTATTTGCAGCAGACCTGTCCGCCAGCGAAGGACGCTCCGTCAAGTTGTCAGAGCTGAGTTAGGCAGTCCTGAGAATGGTTCAGGGAGGACCAGTAATGATTGGGAAAACACTTCTGCACTATACCATTATTCGCACCCTAGGTGAGGGTGGTATGGGAGAGGTGTACCTTGCTGAGGATGGCAAGTTGAAACGCGAGGTAGCGCTCAAGGTCCTACCCGAGGCGTGGCGCAAGGATTCAGGTCGGCTGAAACGGTTGCGTAGAGAGGCCGAAGCCGCCGCCCGACTGAAGCATCCGAATATTGCCACCCTGTACGCTCTCGAGGAAGACGGCGATACCGCATTTATTACCATGGAGTACGTAGAAGGGCGTCCGCTGCATGACTTCGTCTCGGAAGAAGGAATCGCTATCGATGAGTTTTTCAATCTATTCCCGCCGGTGGCCGAAGCTGTAAATCATGCGCATAAGCGAGGCGTGGCGCATAGAGACCTCAAGCCCGCGAATATCCTGGTCACAGCAGATGGTCAACCCAAGATTCTAGACTTCGGGCTTGCCAGGCTGGATGATGACGATAGCGACAGCGAGGATGCCGGCGGTGACGCTCCGACGGCCAGCTTGACCCAGTTGGGCAGTATTGTGGGTACTCCCGCCTATATGTCTCCCGAGCAGGCTACAGGTGACCGTGGCAGCCAGCAAAGCGACATCTTCAGTTTCGGTGTCATGATGTATGAAGCCCTATGCGGTCACCGTCCCTTTGCTGGCGACCACTACGTTTCGGTAATCAGTAGCATCTTGAAGGATGAACCAGAGGCGCTTGCCCAGGTGAGATCCGGATTGCCGTACACGCTGGAGCGTGTGGTACGTCACTGTCTACAGAAGGATATTGATACCCGGTATCAATCAATGCAGGATGTATACCGGGATCTGGTTGACGCTCGGTCCGAGCATGAGCTCGGAACCATCGGGCGACCGCTGGATGAGGGGCGCTCTTCGGGACCCAGAAGGGGTGGTGCTCTTGCCTGGATTGGAGCTTCTGTTTTAATACTGCTGGTAGCTGGGGCCACGTGGATAATTGCTGAGCGCAGGTTCACGCCGGCTGAGGCAGCGGTGAGGAAATTTCAGATGCCGGTTGACAATGCCGGTCCGGTGGGAATATCGATTTCGCCCGACGGCAGCAAGATCGCCTATCTGCGTGAGAAACAGTTGTGGATGCGGCCTCTGAACCAGTTGACAGGGCAAGCTATACCGGTCACCGACGACTCTGAGAATCTCTTCTGGTCACCCAATAGTGACTTCATCGGTTATCGAATTGAGAACACGCTGTGGAAGATCTCACCGGATGGCAGCAACCGGACACGGCTTTGCGAACTGCCCAGGGGACGGATACGGGGGATTACCTGGGGGCGGCTGGGGACAATCGTGATAAGCGTCTCAAATCTCAACTCGATGGAACTCTGGTCGGTTTCCGATCGGGGCGGAGATATTCAACCCTTCATTGTTCCGGTTCAAGGATCTGAAGAATGGGGAGCCGCCACCCCGAAATACCTACCAGACGGCCGTAGTCTTATCTACACCGTTTGGTCCCGCGGAGACTCCACGACGGCCGCCGATCTTGCCGAAAAATACAGTAAAGATGAGCAGCTTGAGTTCTTCATCTCATTTGCCCGAGTGGTTTCTTCGAGAATCGTGATCCACTCACCTGATACCGGAAGAAGGGATGTGGAAGGGCTTACAGATGTATTCGTATCCATCGCTGGTTACACTGAAGAGCATTTGCTCTACTACCGAGACGGGCTTCCTGGTGAGGGAGATCTGTGGGCGGTCCCGTTTTCAGTGAGTGAAGGGGTATTGACTGGAGATCCGTTTCCGGTCGTTCAGGATGTAAACTCTGTGAGCCTTTCGACCGATGGTACCATGGTCTATCGAACATCAGTTCGCCCACCACACCAGTTGGCATGGGTAGATCGTCGTGGTAGAATTGATGGCACCATCGGCCAGATTCAGGAGTCATTGGACGATCCTGCTATATCACCGGACGGGACCAGAGTCGCCGTTACAGGGAGTGAGGGCGGCGATGAGGACATCTGGATCCATGAAGTAGCACGCGAGGTCAAATCACGTCTGACGTTCCTGCGGCAGAATATCGGGGCACCCGCATGGATGGATGCCTGATGGTAAGAGGATCGTATTCGAGCATTCCGAAGCGGTGCGCAGTCGGCGACGCTTCTCATCTAAGACGCTCCTGAGCATTTCAGCGAATGGCGGTGGAACCCCCATTTCGATTATGCCTGATTCTCTACGCGGTGCCAGCCCCACGTGGTCGCAAGATGGGCGATTTCTGATTTTCTCGGATCGCGGTCAGATCTGGTATGTGGACTACAGGGGGGGCAAGCAACCTGAGCAGTTGATGCGGTTGCGTATGGGCTTTGCCATGGAACCATCCCTTTCCCGGGACGGGAGATACCTCGCGTACACCTCAAACGAATCGGGAAAATTCGAGGTATACGCTACCCGATTCCCTTCGGGCGAGGGTAGATGGCAGTTGTCGTCGAGTGGTGGATCGCGGCCCAGGTGGAGCGCGCAGGACGACGAAGTGTTCTATGTGGAAGATGACAAACTCATGGCTGTCAGCATTGACGCCCAGGCAGGTTTTCGAGTGGGTACTTCGACTCAATTGTTTGAAGAAAGACTGGTTCAGGCGGTTCCTTTCAGGTTTTCAGGATATGACGTGACGCCCGATGGGCAGCGTTTTGTCATCGTTCGAAATGCCGGTACATTTCGCCCAATGATGACAATCGTTGAAAACTGGTCTGTAGAGTTCAAATAACTTCGATCACTGTTCCCAAAACCTGTGGGAAACGGCTTGTTGGTGAGGACTGTTAAGCGTATTGTGTCTATGGTATTAAATGGTATGAATAAGCCTCCGCGTATATCACGTCGGATACGCTCATGCATTTAAAGGGCGATGTGCGAGGACGCTTTACAGTTTCTGGGCGGGTGCAGGGGGTTGGCTATCGGTACTTCACAGACCGCATCGCCTCTCAATTCGGGCTTCGCGGTTACGTTCGCAATCTTTGGAGCGGTGATGTAGAGATAGTCCTTGAAGGACCTCGTACAATTCTGGAGCGTGCTTTGACGGAATTCCGCCGGGGCCCTTCCCTGGCAGTAGTTCGTGATATTACCGTGAAATGGGGTAAGGCCGACGGTACTTTTAGAGATTTCTCGATCAGGCATTAACGTCTTGTGGATCAAAAAGAAATGGGGCATGCGTGGAAGAACTGAAGAACGTGATACGGGATATTCCGGACTATCCAAAACCTGGCATTGTCTTCAAGGATATTACTACTCTTTTGAAGGACCGTAGCGCATTCAAGGCTATGGGGGACCGCTTCGTCGAGGAGTTCAGTAGCCACGATATCGATGTGGTCGCTGGCATCGAGGCCCGCGGATTCCTTTTTGCACCTCTGTTGGCTTACCACTTGAATGCCGGCGTGGTACCGCTGCGTAAGCCGAATAAATTGCCCGGTGAAACGGTGCGGGTGGACTATGAGCTTGAGTACGGAACCGATTCACTAGAAGTACACCACGATGCAATTGAGCGTGGTGAGCGTGTCCTGATTATAGATGATCTTCTGGCCACGGGGGGCAGCGCGAACGCTGCATGTCAGCTGGTAGAGGAAATCGGCGGAGATATCGTAAGTTTGGCTTTCCTGGTGGAACTGAGTTTCCTAGACGGCAGGTCACGTCTTGAAAAATATGACGTGTTCTCGATGCTGCAGTATGATGGGGAGTAAATCGTAGTGCGGATTACTTGATTGTGTTCAGAACGAGAAAGGGGCTGATCGTTACGATCAGCCCCTTTTCTTTACAGGTCCCTTTTTCCGGCGATTTCATGCTTTCGGAATCCGTTCAATTGGGAGAGAAGCTCTTGTTCCTCCCCGACGGATGCTTCGAGGTCTATCATCTTGCGTTCCCGGGAGTCGACCATAATTCGAACCGTCTTGATTTGAGCGAGCAAGGTGGTCACGTCCCTAATGCGTTCAACGGCTTCACGAATCCCCTTAAGCCTTGAGTTGGCTGGGTCCTGATTCAACACCAGGTCGACATTGCCCTTGATGATCATAAGGGGATTGTTGATCTCGTGCTGAACGGTGGCAGCCATCTGCAGCACTGTATCCAGAGCGAAACGATCTTGTTCGGCTTCACGAAGTCGTTCATCCTGTTCCCGCATCAGTGATTGCTGCTTTTCGAACGTAGCGAGGACAGCGTAGACGAGGAGACTGACTATAGCCGGCATTATCAGTGAACCGAATAGTGCGTCCACGAAGGGGTCCGTCCAGAGTCCCCAAGTCTGGTGAAGTATCTCGCGTGCCACGGCAGCAAGAAATATCACCATTGTAGTAAGATGTTTCTGGTCGGCCGCTTCTTTTACCAGTCGTGTCAGAATCCCTTTCATTGTATTTCCCTTCCAGATATTGCGGCCAAGAATGTAGTGTGTGAAAATCCGTTTGATCTTCGTCAGATAAACAAACGGGCATCCTGTTTTCACAAGATGCCCGTTTGTCAATACTCCAGCGCTACCATATTAGCTGGTCGGGCTTGACAGTGATCCGTCCTGATCGATGGCTCTTATCAGACCGGCAACTGCTGAGGCGTTCGAAGAACCGCTGCTGTCGCCATATGCTTTGACCACGTAGGTCGTATTGGTCAAGGTGGTGATTCTGTAGGAGTCG
>JABIQT010001045.1 GCA_018667995.1 Candidatus Latescibacterota bacterium | reverse complement strand
TCGAGTCGAGACTGATTGGCTCCGGCGTCATGTGCCGGATTACCTGCCGGGCGAGCGGCGCCGCGTCCGCAGGGAGCATCTTGCCGACGGAGTTGACTATGCGACCTGCCTGGGAAAAAATCAGTGACGGAACCAGCAGCGCGGTCGCCAGAATAGAAACCACAGCCAGAACGCGACGTGGCCGGCTCGTACGTAGTTGAGCAGTTGTCATGTTTTACCTTTCATGAGCCAGTGCTGCCAGGTCAGTGACAGACGATATAGCAGATTTTCGTTCGGAGCAGACAAAGCCAGACACTCAATATAAAGGTTGGGGCTCTATACGTAAAGACCTGGACATGATTACTGGGCCGCAGAGCGCATCCGCGCCGTGCCCTATTTATCTCGAGTCCCAACGGACGTCTGCGGCTCGTCAGCCGCAATAGATTCCTCTCTATGAGGCGTTGCCTCCTCGCCTCCGTGGAGAATAGCACGCCACACGACGATAGTTTCCAGAACGAATCCGAAGAGCAGAGCCGCGACTCCCCGAGTCGCTCCTGACATATCTCCTTCCGGTAGCACCACGAGCATGAAAAGAATGGCCAGAACACGCGCCGGGCCACTTGGGGCAAGTGCCCTGGTACGATGCTGAATCAGACCTATTCCGTGCAGATAAGCCCGTACCATGACCGTGAGTGGAAAGAACGAAAAGAGGATCAGTGGTACTGTGCATGCCTCAGCCAGATCGGCCGGTACGCTGATGAGCGTTTCCAGAAGAAACCCGCGTATGGGTGTCCAGAACAGCACCGCCATGCTGGAAAATGAGAGTAAGCCGCAGGCTGCGGCAAACCGCCGAATGAACCGAAGGCTGTCGGGTCTGTTCTGAAACGCGGACGGAAGATTGCGAATCTCATTCAACCAGCCGTATGGGAGATGGGCAAGCGTGTAGACTACCGTAAGTGTAGCGAGGGCTTCCGTCCCATCCGACCCTCTTGATACGAAGAGATTTACAAGCGGCCGACTACCTCCCTGGACCATCATAATTAATGCCAGTGGCCAAAAGAACTTGAACACATAACCGAAGGTAAGTTCTGCATCAGGCGTAGCTTCGTTAGAGGTTTCAGCGAGGAAAAGTGTCCTGTTTCGCACGTATCCGGCGAGCGTGAAACACAGTTCAGCAGTCAGGCCAGCATAGGTGACGATTATTGGCAGCAGGATAGGCTGTTGCCGAATGAAATCCAGTGGCAACAGTAAGAATACCGACAGGATGCTTGCGGCTATTCCTGCCATGGAGGCATAACTGACGATATCGGTGCGACGTATTCTAATCAACAAGCCGGAATACAGACGAAGCATTCCCTCCATAATAGGTACGGGTATCAACCAGAACATGGCGTCCAGGATAGTTACTGTCAGGTCGCCGTCCAGCGCGTGCAGATCCTGAATGATCCAGACGCCCACCGGAGAAACCGCGATCACCGCCAGGATGCCAGACAGAGCCGCACTGAACATCAGCACAAATCGGCGAACTGTAGCAAGTGCCTTCCGGCCGTTTGCGAGTACCATTCCCAATTGACGTGTCTGCGATAGCGAGCTGGACAGGACCGTCACCAGGCCCCATGCCAGTCCGTAGCTGGCCAGCGTTTCCACCGCATCAGGCATCCGAGCCATACCACCGTTCAGGAACTGCTTGCCAAGTTCGTATGCCACCATGGCTAGTACAAGAGGCAGTATGAAACGGATGAGTTGAGGATACATTTGGACGGTTTTTATTGAGTTGGACTTCGTGTGCGATCTGCGGAAGACCAGCAACGGTTTCCGATCACGCGGGGCCGTTATGATTGCTACCAGGTTATATGAGTAGATTTCGGTAGGCTATGCAGGACTTATCCTTGCAGGGCCAGGTAGACGACCACCTTCAATCCCTGTTCTGGCCCAAGGACACCCGTAAGCCGGAGCCAACCACCAAACTGACTGACCCGGGCAAATGAAATGTCCTTATCTGCTGAGACATTCAGGACATTTCCTTCATCGCACCAGTGGATCCCATCGGGAGAGATCTGTACCCGGAGTGTGGCATCTACGGCGATGTTGCGCCGTTCCAGGACGCGAACGAACGCGACGGCCCGGGTCGCCCATGCCGCTTCGTAGGGCTCCGTAGACCACTCTCCCTCCCACCAGATATTGCGTTCTACCACGGCCGTGTGACTGGATCGAAGCATTAGAATTCCCCCGAAAGCACGACGGAGTCGACGTGTAGTAGGGTCCTCCGGTCACTTCCTGCCTGTGACCAGAAGGCCGCGTTCAGCATACACCATAGGTTGGGCATGGCTGGCATCACCATGGGCGCTATACCGGAGACATCGAATGCCCGGTCATTGCACTGGAATTCGGTGAAAGCCATGGTATCGAGGTCGAAGCCAATTCTTAGATAGTGCCAATTCTGTTTTGTTGCGATCTCGTTGTAGCAGAGACGCTGATTCCCGTCCGGCACGTCCTCCCAGCCTTCGTCGGATAGGTGGAAGTGTGAAACGGTTTCGCCGGTGGCACCGATGTCGCGGATGGCCACACGTTCCTGCTTGAACTGCCATCGCTGGACTCTCTGTCCGTCGTGGGCATTCAGATATCGCAGGTGGGGCATGACCCTGTGGGTGTCGTCCTGAAGATCAAACAAGAATCCGATGCTGCCCGCATCCGTATCGGACAGACGCAGCTTCTCTGCCTCAGGCTTAAACGTGAAATAGGCCTCCAGACGCAGCGGTCCTTTGTGCCGATAGGTCATTCGCTTAATCCCCACCGAGAGTGAGCCCGCTTGGGGACGTGTGGCGAGCTTCATAGCATAGGTGCCGTCACACGACCCTGCAGATCCCGTATCCCAGAAGGCGGAGCTGCTAAGCATGGGCGGCCTGAGATCTCGGAAACCGGGCAAGATGCTGTCCAGCGACTCCTCATAGTTGCCGATTAAGGCGGTCCATCCGTTGAGCCCTGTGTCAAAATCATCGTAGTAGATGATCCGGGAGAGGGGATCGAATTTACTGAGTGCGGGATTGATCATGGTTTTCTACACCACCGGGGCACGAGAATTGAGTCTTTTCCTAATCACCGCCACGACAAGACGCGACAGTATCCGGTGCCCAGCGCTGATATAGCCTTTCGTTCTAGGAGAAGTCCGTCATTCCGTGCGCTTCGATCAGGTCGTCGCAGAGATTGTGGATCTCGTCCAAGGTCAATTCCGAGCTCGTATGAGGATCCAGCATCGCCGCCTGGTAAATCGCGTCACGGCTACTATTGAGCACCGCTTCCAGCGAGAGGAGGTGGACGTTGACGTTTGTGCGGTTCAATGCGGCACATTGTTCGGGCAGATCACCTACATAGCAGCCCTGCACGCCATTGCGATCCACGAGACATGCTACCTCCACTACCGCCTTGCGAGGCAAATTGGTGATAAGGCCCTCATTTAACACGTTGCCCCCGATCCGATATGGCACGTCCGTCTCCATGGCTTCCATAATATAGGATCCATATTCGTGGGTCCGCTCGTGAGACAGCGTCTTGTTGTGGACCATATCGAGGCTCTGCTCCGTCCACCGCGCTATCTGCTTCTCGCAGCGGCGAGGGTACTCATCGATGGGAATGTTGAATTCTTCGATGAGCTCGGGGTTCCGGCTCTTAATCCAGTATGGCATATATTCGGCACTGTGTTCAGACGACTCGGTCACATAGAATCCGAAATGGCGCATGAGTTCAAATCGCACCATGTCACCGTGCTTCTCGCCGTCACTCTTGCGCGCGGCCGCATTGATGGCTTCTGCGCGCACCTTAATCTCAGGATATAGATCCCTGTCGC
>JABIQT010001043.1 GCA_018667995.1 Candidatus Latescibacterota bacterium | reverse complement strand
CTTTTAACACAAGATTCACCTTGCCCGATCTACGAAATCTCTTGACCTCCTGAGATCTCTTGTTCATACTTTTCTGTTCCAAACCACGCATTATCGTACCATACTTTTCAACCGTATCAAGCACCGATGAGTGTCCTATGCCTTCATCGGTCTACACCAGAAAACGGGACATTGCTGCGTTTGTCCCACTCAACGAGTCCCAAAGGGATGAACGGAGGAGGCTGTATGTCTGAGGATCAGCATTTGCATTCAGATCCGCAGGAGACGCCGTCTACGGAAACTACCGACCTGTCATTATCCAGGCGTGGTTTCTTGAAAGGGATGGGAACAGGCGCCGTAACCGCCGCGGTGGCGCCTGCCATTTTTGTGAATCAGGCGGAAGCCAAACAGCAGTCAATCACCGAATTGCCAGGCGTAACCGATACACGTATTCAGTTGCGGATCAACGGCCAGACGCACACGGTTGATATCGAAGCGAGAGCTACACTCGCTTCGGTTCTTAGAGACCAACTTGAGATCACAGGTGCAAAGGTTGTATGCGATCGCGGCGAATGTGGTGCCTGCACGGTCATGGTCGATGGACGGACTGCATATAGCTGCACCATGTTAGCACTTGATGCACAGGACAAGGAAATCAGCACCATCGAGGGCTTAGCAGATGGAGACAAGTTGCACCCTGTTCAGGAAGCCTTCATTGAAAAGGACGCGCTCATGTGTGGTTTCTGTACACCGGGATTCGTCCTGTCAACAAAAGCACTGCTCGATAAGAACAACAACCCCACTCTTGAAGAGGTGAAACGAGGGGTGTCCGGAAACATTTGTCGGTGCGGTACCTATCCTCGCGTATTCGAGGCCGCACTCGCCGCCGCTCAAAAAATGCGGAACGGAGGGTGATGCTATGCAGATAAAAATGAAGAAGGTCAAGATAGTAACGCGTCGGCGTGGTGAGACTACCGAAACCTGGATCGACGTACCGGATACGGGCGAAGAAGGGTGGGGTGACGTTGCGGGAATGAAATATGTGGGCCAACGCCACCAACGGATTGATGCCGTTGAGAAAGTCACGGGGCGCGCCAAATACACCTATGACATGAAACTTCCAGGAATGCTCTATGGCAAGATCCTCAGGTCCGCATACCCCAGGGCTCGTGTCGTCCGAATTGACGCTAGCAAAGCCGCAGCGCTTCCGGGTGTAAAGGCGATCATACTGCCTGATGATGAGGGTGCGGCTGACCTCTTGCGCCGAGAATGCCGTTATGCAGGCCAAGAAGTGGCAGCTGTCGCTGCAACTACTCTGGAAATCGCCGAAGATGCAATGAATCTCATTGAGGTCCAATATACAGAGCTACCGTTCGTTGTTCACGCAGACAAAGCATTGGAATCAGGCGCGGCGCAGGTTCAGGACGACCGCCCCAATGGTAGCGAGCCACGTGTAAACGAACAAGGTGATATAAATGTGGGGTTTGCTGAATCCGAAGTCACCGTTGAGGCAGGATACAAGACAGAAGTCCATACCCATGTTTCCCTTGAAACGCACGGATCAATCGCCCATTGGGAGAATGGAAAACTGACGGTCTGGGCCTCTACACAAGCAATCTCAGCCACACAAGGCGGACTGTCCCAGTTCTTCGGAATTCCTAATTCTGACGTCAGGGTTATCAAAGATCACATGGGTGGTGGTTTTGGAAGCAAGCTTGGTCCGAGGCCCGAATACGCCGTAGCAGCCCTCTTAGCAAGAAAAGCAGGTGTTCCAGTTAAGTTAATGCTCACCCGAAAAGAGGAGCATATAACCACTGGGAACCGTCCGGATTCCTTCCAGAACGTGAAGATTGGCGCGAAAAAGAATGGTAAGCTTGTAGCGTATCGGCGTGAGAATTTTGGTACGGGCGGCATCGCTGGCAGAGCGAGTATTCCGGGGCAGCCTTACCTGTATGAAGTGCCAAATTTCCGAGTAGAACAAACAGATGTCTACACGCACGGTGGTCCCCAAACCGCCCTTCGTGCACCGGGCCATCCTCAAGCAGCATTCGCCATGGAATCTGTAATGGACGAGCTTGCGGCGGCACTTGACATGGATCCCATGGCTGTTCGGCAGATGAATGACCCGGACGAGACCAGACGAAACATGGTTACTTTGGGTGCAGAGAGATTTGGCTGGGATAAGCGTCGTGCCACACCGGGACCAGCAACAGGTATTCAGCGAGGCATGGGAATGGGTGCTGGAGTCTGGGGCGGAGGCGGTGGCCGAACGAAGGCTGAAGGCGTGATTCATCCCGATGGAAGTGTAGAGATCCGCTGCGGGACACAGGACGTGGGGGTCGGAACAAAGACGGTGATTGCCCAAATCGCTGCAGAGGAATTTGGTCTTACTCTGGATGATATAATTGTCAAAATAGGAGATACCAACTACCCTCCCTCCGGCGGCAGCGGCGGAAGTACAACCTGTGCATCTGTTTCGCCCGCGGTCAAAAACACGGTACAAATGGCCCGATTGAAACTGTTCGACACCTTTGCTTCCTCCACTTTCGGAGTATCTCCCCATGACTTGGAGGCAAAGGACGGTAAAGTGTATGTTAAATCCGATCCCTCCAAGAGTATGACATGGCAGCAGGCGGCCGCCCAACTGGGTGACGAGCCCCTTGTCGTTCAGGGTCAGTGGGTTCCAGGCTTGTCCAGCAGTGGGGTGCCGGCCGTTCAATTCATTGAGGTAGAGGTAAATACTGCTACTGGTGTAGTGAAAGTCGTCAGAGTAGTAGCGGTGAATACGAGCGGACTGATCATGAATCCTCTACTCTGGGAAAGCCAGGTGAATGGTGGGGTCCTTATGGGAATCGGCTACGGTCTGTATGAAGAGCGTATCATGGACCCGAGGGCCGGTTACATGGTCAATCCCAACCTCGAAGCCTACCGAGTCATGGGCGCAATGGAGATTCCTGAAATAGAAGTTGTGGCCTACAACCAACCCGAGCGAGGTGTTATCGGCATCGGCGAACCACCATTCATTCCCACCGCCCCTGCCATAGCCAACGCAGTCTACAATGCCTGTGGCGCCCGTGTACGTGCCATACCCATCACGCCGGACAAAGTTCTTGCGGCCCTCGCAGAACGGAGGGAAGGATAAATTATGAAGAAATTTGCCTATATAGACGCGACAAGCGTAGACACCGTCCCCTCGCTATTGGGACGCCGATTCGGTCAGGCTCAAGTCCTCGCAGGAGGTACGGACCTGGTCGGCGAACTGAAGGAGTACATTGCCACTCCAGACAGAGTCGTCAATCTCAAATCGATACCGGGACTGGACTACATCCGACAAGAGGATGACGGACTCAAGATCGGACCGTTGACCACACTTGCCGATATAGAAACCAGCACCCTTATAAATGATCAATACAGTGTCCTACAGCAGGCTGTAAGTGCCATCGCCTCGCCCCAGATCCGGAACGTGGGCACCATCGCTGGGAACATCTGTCAAAGACCCAGGTGCTGGTACTATCGGAGCGAGGATTTTGATTGCTTGAAGAATGGTGGAGACACGTGCTACTCCGTTCGAGGCGTGAATCGGTACCATGCAATTATAGGCGGTGGGCCCTGTTATATCGTCCATCCATCAGATTCCGCAGTAGCCTTGATGTCCTTGAATGCCTCCGTGAAGATTCAGGGACCTCGAGGGCCGCGCGAAGAAATGCTGGATGACTTCTTCGTTCTGCCGGAGTTGAACATCATGCGGGAGAACGGACTGCGCGCTAACGAGTTCGTTACGGAAATCATAGTCCCAGCCTCAAAACCGAACACGAAGGGCATATATGTGAAGGTCCGGGAACGCGATGCCATCGATTTCGCCATGGCGAGCGTAGCCGTTACCATGACTATGTCAGGCAACACCTGTAGCGAGGCTACGGTGGTGTTGGGCGGCGTTGCTCCGGTGCCGTGGCGTGTACCAGATGTCGAGCAATTTCTGCAGGGCAAGCAGATTACTGAAGATGTGGCGTCTGCTGCGGCCGAGATGGCCCTTCGGGAAGCCGATCCCATGAGCGACAATTCATACAAGATCGAAATGACGCAGAACATCGTATCGCAAGCAATTCTTGACCTCGCGTAGACCAATCGCAGACTAGTAATTGGTTACGGCCGGGCAGCTAAACCTTACCGGTTCGTGACTATTTATTCAGGAGGACCCAGAGATGGCACAACCCGTTTGCCGGCACCTCCGGACGAAAAAGTGTCACATTCCAACACAGGACGACATAGATTTCCTGGCGCAGGATCATTCCAGTACTCCCTACTGGTGTCTGCGAACATTGAACGTGATGGGACCAGATGATATTGTAGTCGGCCCCGACGACTGCAAAAGTCATCGTAACTGCTACCACACGGTCGACGTAGTCTTTACCTGATTTCAGGTTCAGCACATCGTAATTACCAAGCGGAAAAGGAGCTCAGAACTCCTTTTCCGCTTTTTTGTGGATATCGGAATGACGACGCAACGAAAATTCAACTGGACGATTTGGCTTCCACCCCTGCTGTGGATGGCATTGATCTTCGTCGGCTCATCCATCCCGGGCGGGCCCGCCGACGACGCAACACGATCGGCATCCGGAACCAGCGACCCGATACATATTCAGCGCATTAAGGATGCAGTTCATATAACAGAATTTGGCATCCTCATGTTTCTGCTTGGTCGTTCCTTCAAACTCACAGGCGTTCGTACTCCGCTGATCGTAGCACTTGCGGTTACGGTTGTGTATGGAGTATCTGATGAGATCCATCAGTATTTCGTACCGCAACGATATCCCGACATAGGTGATGTGATCAGGAACGTCGTTGGTGCCGTCATAGCATTTGTCGTCTTTCGCTGGTGGCAAGCGCACCAGAAGAGTCAAACCAAGACCTGGTAGTCATGGTATCAGAACATCTCCAATCGTATCTCGGGTGACCTCTTCGAACCGCCCCCAGATGCCCTGAAAGCTGGACCGTCCCTAAGGCCTTAGTCCTTGACACAAATCGCCAGATCACCGTTTTTACGCTCGAAGGAAAACAGAATATCAGCAGCCTACATCACCCGGGACATACAGAATGACAGATCGCGCACTTGGGGTACTGATGACGGTGATTCTCCTCATAGGAACCGCATGCCAAGATGACGCCGCTATCCAGACCCCGGCACAGCTCATCGCAGAGACGGACGATGCGTGCTGTCCGTCACCGGAGTCTGTCCTGGCAAATCAGATGCGCTTGGATGATGACGACATCAACATTGGTACGGGTTTAGCCACTGCATCGCTGATCAGAGAGGGACAGGGCTTGTATAACACGCACGGATGTGCCGTGTGCCACGGTGGGAGTGGTCGCGGAGATGGCCCCGTCGCCGCGACGCTGAAGCCACAACCCAGAGATTTCCGGGAACCTTTAGCATACACAAATGGCAGGACCGTCCGTTCCATAGCAAAATCTATTAATTGGGGCGTAGCCGGGTCTGCCTCCGTCATGCCTGCCTTCCCCCACATTCCTGGAGACGACCGCGTTAAGATTGCCTATTATATCAAT
The DNA here is from genome assembly GCA_018667995.1 of Candidatus Latescibacterota bacterium. Taxonomy (GTDB): domain Bacteria; phylum JAAXHH01; class JAAXHH01; order JAAXHH01; family JABIQT01; genus JABIQT01. The sequence goes on along the minus strand of JABIQT010001043.1, from coordinate 3,184 downwards.
TCATTGCAGGACCAAATAACAGATGATCGCTAATACCATGTACAAAGCGCTTAGACTTCCTTCGTTGGTGATAATTACACTATTCCTCTTTGTCGCCTCATGCCGAAATCAAGACCCCATTCAGATAACCGACGCATGGATCAGAGCCATGCCGCCGTCGCAAACAATGACCGCCGGTTTCCTGCGGATAGAGAACACGTCCCCACAGGACAATGCATTGGTCGCCGTTGAAACCGCCATGGCTGATACAGTGGAAATGCATGAAATGGTATATGAGAATGAGATGATGAAAATGCAACCCGTGCCGAGAATCGCTATTCCAGCTGGTCAGACGGCGCAATTAAAACCCGGTGGCTATCATCTTATGCTCTTCGGACTAAAATCGCAGCCCGCCGAGAACGACAGTGTCTTCCTGACATTGTATTTCGAAGATCAATCAACCAGAATAGCGAAAGCATTCGTCCGGAAAACCGCGCAACAGGAACCAAAGACACAACCAGCCGCAACAGAGTGAAGCCGAGGTGGCTTGATGATCCATTTTCGATCCATAATGCTAATGCTCTCTGTGACATTCATTGGAGGATGTGCCTCGGAGCCAAGTGCTCCGGCGATAGTCCCCGGCGCCGATATTCCAAAGTTCCAGGACTATGGCGACTTTGGCGGGGATTTTCAGCTAACAGACCACAATGGTGAGGTATTTCGGCTTGAAGATCAACGAGGATCAGTGACCCTCATATTCTTTGGATACACATTTTGCCCCGATGCGTGCCCAACCCTAATGTCGAAACTCACAACCGTGTTTAATATGCTTGATCTACCTGAAGAGCACCCGGTCAAGACGCTGTACATCACAATAGATCCTGAACGAGACTCGCCCGAACAGATGAAGGAGTACCTGCAGTATTTCTCCACTATCGATGTCCTTGGGCTTACCGGTACTGAGGATGAAATCGATGACGTAGTGATGCAGTATGGTGCGTCCTACGAGAAGGTTGAAGGCGGAACAGCGGCAGGCTATTTGATGAATCACTCAACCTGGCTGTATCTGATAGACCAGCAGGGCAAGCTCCGCTACCGGTTCCGGCATGCCGATGAACCCGAATTTGTGGCGGCTGGTCTGAAGAAGATCTTCGAATAGCGTAGTCGCTCCACGTGCTATCTCAGCACTGCATCCATCGATAACGGATTCCATCGCATATGATCATCCTGCAGCTGTTGCGCATATATTTGATGCTCATTGTCTGTCGTGTAATTCTCTCCTGGATGAAACCGGATCCCACCTCGCCGCTGATACGTGTATTGAACTGGGTAACAGAACCCGCACTGTCACCCTTTCGGCGGCTGATACCACCCATTGGTGGACGTTTCGATCTCTCCCCACTTTTTGCCATGCTCATCGGTGGTTGGTTACTTTCAATCCTCCGGTTCTGATTATCAATATGTATCGTCGCAGCCCCTACTTCCTCATATTTATCTTTCCCCTATTGCTTCTGCCGCTACCACTGCTAAGCCAGCCTCTTGAATTGAGGCTCAATGTTGAGCGGCATGAGTTGCGCAATGGCCTACAGATCCTCACACTGGAGGACCATGATCTTCCGGTTCTGAGTTATTACACATTCTACCGAGTGGGGTCACGGGATGAAAATGCCGGTGCCACGGGAATTGCTCACCTTCTCGAACATCTGATGTTTAACGGAGCCCGACGTTACGGCCCTAAAGAGTTTGACCAGGTTCTCGAGGCGAACGGAGGGTTCGGTAATGCCTATACTACCGAGGACATGACCGTTTACCATGAGAGTGTACCCAGTGACCGACTCAAACTCATCGTCGACCTGGAATCGGACCGCATGGTCCACCTGCAACTAACCGAGGATGGCCTGGCCAAAGAACGCAATGTGGTCAAGGAGGAACGCCGTCTTCGTACCGACAATTCAGTGACCGGCGGCGTCTTTGAATTGCTGCATGCGACGGCATATACCGCCCACAGTTATCAATGGCCTGTTATAGGGTGGATGTCCGATCTGGATCAGATAACTATTGAGCAGACTCGTGCCTTCTACGAGTCGTACTATACGCCGGAAAATGCGGTGGTGGTCATAGTCGGTGACTTTGACACCAACGAAGCCATTCGTCTACTGAAGACATTCTACGGGCCAATCCGGAGTCGCGTCACGCCTATACGACAGAGCACTATCGAACCGGGACAGTATGGGGAACGCCGCGCGAATCTCCATAAATATGCCGAACTGCCTGCTGTGGCAGTTGCCTATCATGCACCGGCGGCCCAGAATGTCGATGTATACGCGCTTGATCTTTTTCAGATGATACTCGCCCAGGGAGAGAGCTCCCGGCTGCACCGCCGCCTGGTATATGAAGAACAGGTCGCTTTATCAGTTTCAGCTACCTATCCATGGATGCTGGACCCGGCACTTTTCACGCTATACGTAACAGTCACCGAGAATTCGGATCCAGATTACGTGGAATCTATGATTTATGAAGAAATCGATCGATTTCGCACAGAACAGGTCGAAGATAAGGAGCTGCAGAAAGCTAAGAATATACTCACGGCCTCATTTATCAAGGACCTCGAAACCTCTTCAGGAAAAGCAGACAGAATTGGTAACCATGAGATCCTCTTTGGCGACTGGTCTGCGATCTTAAGCACACCTGACTTCTACGAATCCGTGACTAAAGACGACATTCAGAGGGTCGTAAGTACCTATTTTTCAGAAAGAAACCGAACAGTGATCACCATGCTACCTGAGGTCCGGTAATGCACCGAATTGCTATGGCAGTTGCCTTATGTGTCTGCTCGGCCCTCATCTCTGTCCATCCGGTCGAAGCTCAAAATACCGCCATGTTGTCTCCGGACCGTCTCACTCTTAGCAATGGGCTACAGGTTATCATGCTGCGACAGTCTCAACTGCCATTGGTAGCCCTACGGCTTGTATTTCGAACGGGCAGCACCGAAGATCCCGCAGGCAAAGAAGGATTAACCGCGATTACAGCCTCACTACTCAAGAAAGGGGCCGGTGAGAGAGACGCCGCTGAATTCGTGGATGCCATTGATTTCCACGGTGGAAGCATTAATGTGGACTACTCACACGATGGTGTCTTTCTCTCCGCGAGTTTTCTATCACGTGACGTCAACCTGGCTCTAATGCTCCTTGGTGACATGGTCAAG
>JABIQT010001064.1 GCA_018667995.1 Candidatus Latescibacterota bacterium | reverse complement strand
CTTTAATATCGATATTGATACAGATGACATCAAGGTGGCGAAGAGGATTGCCGCTAAGATCCGGGAAAGCAACGCCGGATTGGCAGGTGTCAAGGCACTGGGATTATTCTTAAAGGATCGGGGTGTAGCGCAAGTCTCGATGAATATCACAGATGTGCAAGCTACATCCCTTGCAATGGTCTATGATCGTGTGTCTGCTCTTGCCCTGACGGAGGACGTTGAGATATTACGAAGCGAGTTAATAGGCATGGCAGGACTTCAACCTGTACTGGATGTGGCCGCTCACTATTTGAAGATGGATATGCTAGGTTCCGATCGGATCCTTAGTGACCCCGGGCAGGGCGGCTAATCGCCACATACGACGGCATAGAAAGCACTTGACATGATACCCAATGTCGGATATCATGTTGACCAAATTGATCAACTATTTAAAACGTCTGGGATGAACAGGAATGCGTGTATCAGCCAAAGCGGAATATGCCTGCAGGGCAGTACTTGAACTGGCAAAAGTCCACAAGATTACGGAAGTAATTCAGATTAACGATATAGCGATTCGGCAGAATATACCCCGTAAGTATCTTGTCCAGATTCTCTTGCAGCTTCAAAGGGCGGGCCTGGTCAAGAGCAAGCGTGGTGCCAGCGGCGGATATATGCTTGCCCGTGGGCCGGCAGACATCACACTGGGCGATGTACTTAGAACTACTGACGGGGCCCTCCTTTCTGTCGAGTGCCTGGAAGAGAAGCCGGATACCGAGGTTCAGGGAAATGAGTCTGACGTGGCTATGAGAGAGGTCTGGAAAGACGTGCAGCAGAGACTCGAGAATATAGTCGACGAAGTAACATTTGAAGACATTTGCCGTAAGGTTGAGCAGTCAACCTCCATGTATTATATCTGAAACAGGTCGTACAATGCAGCAGAGAATCTTTGACAGCGTGTTGGATCTGATTGGTGACACGCCAATGATCCGCTTGGACCGAATGGTTCAAGACGGAGATTCGACCGTCCTGGGCAAACTAGAATCAGCCAACCCAGGTGGCAGCGTCAAGGACAGGATCGGCTACAACATGATTCTGGAAGCAGAGCGACGAGGTACGCTGAAGCCTGGGGGAACCATTGTAGAACCGACCAGCGGTAACACGGGACTGGGGCTAAGTCTGGTTGCGGCTGTACGTGGGTATAACGTTATTCTCACCATGCCGGACAACATGAGTACTGAGCGCCGCAGCCTTCTGGCCTCATATGGCGCCGAAATCGTCCTAACTCCAGCACCACGAGGGATGGCGGGCGCCATCGAAAAAGCAGTAGAGATCTTGGATGGCAAACCTGGCTATTTCATGCCTCAGCAGTTCGAGAATCCGGCCAACCCCGAGATTCATAAACTCACGACGGGGCCGGAAATTTGGGAAGCCACAGAAGGTCGAATTGACGCTTTCGTGGCAGCTGTGGGAACAGGCGGGACCATCACAGGCGTGGGGCAATATTTGAAGGAAATGAACCCTGATGTCCGTATTATAGCAGTTGAGCCTGCAGCTTCCCCGGTACTGTCTGGTGAGCCCATAGATAGTCTTATTCACGGCATCCAAGGGATTGGTGCCGGTTTTATTCCTGACATTGTTGATACAGATATCATCGATGAAATCATAAAAGTAGAGGACGAACATGCCTACTTCACGGCAAAACGTCTTGGCACCGATGAAGGGCTACTCGTCGGCATATCCGCAGGTGCGAACGTCTGGGCCAGTTTACAGGTGTCAAGAGAGCTGGGTGTAGGATGCACTGTAGTAACCATTTTATGTGATACAGGTGAGCGTTACCTGAGTCTAAGAGACTACTACGAAGGATCTAACGCATAGAGACGGCAACATACATAAGGAGAATCGCTAATGCCTGTGAAGGTCAAAATTCCTACCCCGCTTCGTAAACTGACTGCAAATCTATCGGAAGTAGAGGTCCAGGGAGACACCATTGGTACGGTGCTTCATGCCATGGAATCATCATATCCGGGTATCAAGGATCGGATCTGCGATGAATCGGGTGACGTACGGAGATTTATAAATATATACGTCAATGAAGAGGATATTCGCTTTATTGATGGTACAGGAACAACCGTGAATGACGGTGATCGTATATCTATAGTTCCCGCTATTGCGGGTGGAAGCTAATAGATGTCGTCTGTAACCGTTCGTGTTCCGGCGACAACTGGAAATATGGGATCGGGATTTGATTGCGTAGGCATGGCTCTGGGCCTCTACAATACGGTAGAAATCATCGAAGAGACCTCTGGGATTTCTGTAGAAGTGTCGGGGGAAGGCACAGATCTCGTGCCCCTTGATGCTTCAAATGCCTGTGTCGTCGCAGCAAATCGGGTTCTTGATGAAATAGGGTACGATATCCGCGGGCTCCGTTTCAGACTTAATCACGAGATCCCGGTCTCGAGAGGACTTGGTAGCAGTGGCGTTGCCATAGTGGCGGGTGCATTTGGGGCCAATGAGTTAACCGGTAGAACGCTTGATGTGAATACCTTGATCCGGATCTGCTCCGAGCTGGAAGGTCATCCCGACAATGTAGTGCCATCGTTGCTGGGAGGGCTATCAATCAGCGGTCCACGCTACGGCACAATCGTCTACCAGACCTACGATATGCCGTCGGACCTGTCGGCTGTAGTTGCGGTACCAGATTTCGCTCTTGAAACGCGGCTTGCCCGCGAAGCATTGCCTGAGTCAGTGCCTCTTGATGACGCTGTGTACAATGTTTGTAGTGTGGGACTGCTCGTGGGGGGCCTGTTGAGTGGGGATTATTCGTTGCTGAGAGCCGGAACGGACGATCGGCTCCATCAACCGTACCGTGCCTCACTAGTTCCTGGTTTGGTACAAGTGATGGATGCTGCTCTCAATGCAGGATCTCACAGTGCCGCTTTGAGTGGTGCAGGGCCTACGGTGATAGCGCTGGCCAGTGAATCTCACGAACAGGTGGCTGAGGCCATGGCCGCGGCCTTCCTCGCGCACGATATCACATCCAGGACCATGGTCCTCTCGATCGATAATGCGGGAGCACAGATACTCACGTAGCACCAGCCGTTTGTATTCGTAAAGGGAAGTGGAACCGAGGTCGATTCAAACGCCCTCTGCCAGTTCCTTTTTTTATTGGAGATATATTGGAATGGACATGCAGGTCCTGGATGGAATTCGCGTCATAGACTTGACCAGGGTATTGGCGGGTCCTTACGCAACCATGGTATTGGCTGACTTGGGGGCGGATGTAATCAAAGTCGAATCTCCTGGAGGCGATGAGGCCAGGGGATTTGGCCCTTTCAAGAATGAGGTCAGCGGCTACTTTCAAAGCGTTAACCGTGGAAAAAAGAGCATAGTCATCGACCTCAAGACCGATGATGGCCGGGAATTGCTTCTGAACCTTCTCGAAGAAGCAGATATTATTGCTGAGAACTACCGTCCCGGCGCGATGAATCGTCTTGGGCTGGACTATGAGGCCCTGCATCAACGCTTTCCTCGGCTCATTTATGCCGCCTGTTCCGGATTCGGGCAGACCGGTCCCTACGCCCAACGAGGTGCCTACGATATGATTATTCAAGGCATGGGAGGAGTCGTCAGTGTGACTGGTGAACCTGGCCGACCACCGGTCCGCGTTGGGGTCTCTATAGGCGACCTGTCGGCATCACTATTTACTGCCATAGGTATACTGTCTGCCCTGCATGTGAGAAATCGTACGGGTGTAGGCCAAATGGTGGATATCAGTATGCTGGACTGTCAGGTCGCCCTACTGGAGAACGCAATAGCCCGCTTCGATATGACCGGTGATATACCAGAACCGATCGGTTCCAGGCACCCTTCAATTACGCCATTCCAGGCATTTGATACCCGTGAGGGCTGGTTGATGCTTGCCATAGGAAATGATAGTCTATGGGCACGTTTTTGCGGTGTTGTGAGTATGGAGGAGCTCGTCGAGGATGTTCGATTCCGCAGTAATGCGCTTCGAACCGAAAACCATGAGGCCTTGGAATCGATTCTAATGGGCGTCATGCTTAGTCGAACCGCCCAAGAGTGGATGGCCCTCCTGGAGCCTTTGGATATACCGTGTGGTCCGATTCATAATGTTCAGGATGTCGTCAACGATCCTCAGGTGAAGGCCAGGGACATGATCATTGAGATGGATCATCCCACCGCAGGGAACCTGCGTATTCCCGGATCACCTCTAAAGCTCTCCGATACACCCAGCAGAATTTCCGAGCCAGCACCGGATCTGGGCCAACACACCGACCATATCCTTTCCACCGTACTGAAAATCGATGCGTCCGAGATTGCGCGTCTACGCGCGACTAAGTGCATTCTTTAGGACGGAAGCGCCGATGAGCGACAGTAAGACCGATTCTGCCGGACAGACGATAGCCAGGAATGCAGCGTTTCTCCTGATTGCCAGAGCTCTATCCACGGTTCTGGGACTCATACTGGTCCTGTTCATGGCGAGAAATCTCGGGGACCAGGAATTCGGGATTTACACCATAGGCATAGCCTGCGGTGGTATTAGCCATATCTTTGTCGACCTCGGCCTCAACAATCTGACCACCAGACAGCTTGCACGCCACCCGGAGTCAGCAGACGTTTATCTTGGCCAGGTACTCCTGATAAAGTTATCGCTTTTCGTTCCTGTCCTGGTTGGTACCTACGTTCTCCTATCTCTATTCCAATACGAAGCCTCTACCCTTCAGGTCGTGATGATAGTCGTTGCCAATGCGCTTCTATTCAATGCGCTTCATTCTTTCTACTATCACATATTCGAAGGTTTTGAGCAGATGCAGTACATTACCTCCCTGGAGGTAGTCAAGCGGCTAACCTATATGGTCTCCGGAGTCGCTGCGATCTACGCGGGCTATGGTGTGTTTGTATTCGTTATCCTCTTGGTGATCAGCGATGCCCTTAATCTTGGACTTGCCTGGCTGATCTGCCGTCGAAATTTCCCGGTTCGAATCAAACTATCTGCCTCCGTTGCAGGTTGGTTCAAGCTGATCAAGACCGGCCTCCCGTTTGGACTTTTGGTTGCGTTTTCGATGATACTCTCATCAACCGATATCGTGATGTTGGGGGCTTTTCGCACCGAGCAGGAGGCGGGCTGGTATGGCGCTTCGATTCGTCTCATCAGTACGCTGACGATGATACCACTCATGGCCGCCAGTGCCATGTTTCCCAGTATTTCGAGACTGTTTCACGAGGCGCCAGAACAGCTGGCTTCTATATTCGCAGATGTAATCCGTCCTTTGGTTCTGCTGGCCTTACCTATTGCTGTTGGTACGTCAATGCTCTCAGAACCAATAATACGTCTTCTATATAGTTCTGAGTACATCGCTGGTGCTCCGGCATTAGGTCTTCTTGTCTGGTCAGTAGCACTCCATTTTCTGGCGTTGCCCATGATATTCTTCTTAAGTGCTGTCGACCGACAGGTGTATGCTACGACGGCCATGGGAGTAGGTGCAGCCATAAATGTACTGTTGAATGTCATTCTAATACCCAAGATGGGACTCGTAGGTGCGAGCATAACAACTATCGCATCACAGCTGGTCTTGTTAGCTGCTTGCTTCATTTCTATTAAGGGCATGATCTCTGTAGTTCAGGTGATGAGATTCGGCGTACAGAGTGCTGTGGCTAGTGTGGGCCTCTGGCTGTACCTGACGATTGATCCGGCTGTCCACGTACTTCTTAGTGTAGCGGCCGGCGGAGTTGTATATTTGGCATTACTTATAGTTATTCGTGCCGTGGGGCGCGATGACTGGGACCGATGCATGGGAATATTCAGAACCACATAGGTACTCGAATGGTTGGCGACAAACGCAATGAAATCCTGGCTGGCATCATAGGCTTTGCGGCGGTAATCCCGCTATGCTTCGCTTCGTTGCATCTCTTTCGTTTGATTACCAATGATGCGGAGATGATCTTTTTGGGCATTTGCCTGTCCGCGGGTATCTTCACCATCGTCGCATCACTCTTCTCCCGCGCACCGGTAATCTTCGCGCCCAATCTCGGCTTGATAGCCCTCTTAGTTTACAGCATTTATGGTGGTACAGGACAGAGTCTTACTCAGGCTCTGTCTATGTTCGCGCTATCCGGGGTTATTATCTTCATTCTTGGGTTAACGAGAGTGGGCGAGGGGGTACAGGCTTGTGTGCCCGAGTCCCTTTATGCTGGTATTACTTCCAGCGTAGGATTTCTTCTGATCGCGACAGGATTGCGAGAGGGAGGCCTTGTGACAACACATCCTGTAACACTGATCACGTTAGGAGACCTGGTCACTCGCTCACCCGTTATTACCCTTTGCGGAGTCGGAACTGCCGTTTTTATACTGGCCAGAGGCTATCGTCACGCTCTCATATGGGGACTGACTGTCTCGCTGATAGCAGCTTGGTTTCTCGGTGCATTGGGCCAGAACGAGGATTGGATAGGAGAGGCACTTGCTCTTCAGTCCCCTGTCCAACTGATCGATTATGTATGGATTCCTGAGACATACTCCTTCGTCCCCTCTGTCATTCTTGTGACCCTGGTCGAAACTACTGCCGTTCTTCTCTGTCTATTGGGTATCATGCAGCGCCAGTTCTCGGAGTGGAAAGTCAGAGCAAGGCGCCTCTGGATGATAACGGGTATTGCCGGAATCCTTTCACCGATTCTGGGTGCACCAGGGCCTATGTTGAGTTCTCAAGGCTTGTTTTCGAAGCTGGCCGGTGGAAAAACATGGGTTTCGGGAGTCGTCGCTGGTACGCTTGTCGCGCTGGCCGCGGTCCTGCCTTTACCTGCTGCCATCATTGGGGACGGTTACCACATTGGCAATGATGTATGGTTACATCCGGTAACGGCTGCCTTGGTCCTGGCAGGTGGCCTATTGTGTGTGGAGAGCTTCAGCCGAGTTGACTGGAAGCAATTGGAGACGTCGATACCGACATTGGTAATGTGCTGCGTCACGGGACTATCGTTTAGTATCGTCAACGGCTTTGGCTTGGGCGTGCTAACCTACATCTTGATTCAAGTATCTCGGGGTGAGATCAGATCATTATTGCCGCTGATTCTCTACATATCACCATTGCTGGTGATGCGACTTCTGTTGTTGTAATGGGATCATGATTCGAAGCTACCAGCTGTCAATCAGATGGCCTTGTTGTGGAAACCAGATAAAGTCGATCGCGAAGGAAATTGCGACGCCAATGCTGAATCCCACCAGGATCCCAAGAAACAAAGGTTGAGTTCTTCTATAGAGGGCAACTCCACCCATTTTCATGACGGTGATCTTGATTAGCCAGGCCAGAAATACCGAGAAAGCGGCCTGATCGGTTGCGAATGCTCCCGCAATTGCGAAACCGACTGGGTGAAGAGGCCAACCGGGAAACTGATATCGCAGCTGGATAAGTGCCCACATGACCGCTGCCCCAAAACCAATGAAGCCCAAATCCTCAGAACCCAGCTCCGTGGGCGTAGATATCCACTTCACGATATTGTCATAGAAAAGCGTATTCCCTCCGGAGAAGCCCCATTCCCCAAAATGAGCAGCACCTACCGTCGTGTACGCCAGGTAAATAGTATACGTTACCGAGGCGACGATTCCGACACCCAGACTCAGAAACACCACACCAAATATCTTCCGCTTCTCGGATAGGAATTCGTCTCCGACCTTGGCTACGTGAGCCATTGCATTCATGCCCAAGGTCCGCCAGTTTCTAGCAAACGCGTTTGCCATGCCCATGGATGTGAGGCTTTCGTGTGACATGTTCGACGACCCAATTACGGAGATAGTAAAGTCATGGGCGTTCAAGGGCAAATCCAGCAATACGACCCCCGCTTCGGCCACGATTCGCGTCACACCCAGATACATGAG
>JABIQT010000411.1 GCA_018667995.1 Candidatus Latescibacterota bacterium | reverse complement strand
CTTTCAGGCTGACATAAACGATGATGGCGATATCGATATTCTGGATGCTGTTAGAATGATCAATATCATCCTTGGCAACGCCACGGCAAAACCAGTTGCTGGCCCGACAGGACCGGTTCAGCTTGATTTGGCTACCCCGGTTGTGACTGCGGACGGTCAAACAGCCATCCCGGTGTTTGCCCAATTCGATGGCTCCGTCGCCGGACTGCAGCTGACCTTCGCCTACGATCCCGCATTGGTGTCCATTGGTACGGCGATACCTTCCGGAGTATTGGACGGTATGACGATTGAACAACACGCGAATGACGGCAAACTCACGCTCGTGATTTACAGCATAGATGGCCGGACTTTCCAAGCCTCGAGCATCGCGAGTATTCTGAACCTGCCCGTTTCGTTCAGCGGTTCGGATGGCGGCGACGTGTCGCTCTTGGGTGTGGTAGTTGCGGATCCGCAAGCAGAATCTGTTCCAGCGACGTTGACGAACGGAACGGTCAAGGTCTCGTCGAATCCAGGCACGTTCGCCTTGCAGAATAACCGCCCTAACCCCTTCAATCCGAGTACGCAGATCGCATACGATGTGCCGCAACAGGCCAGAATCACGGTCAGCATTTTCAACGTACTCGGCCAGGAAATAGTGCGTTTGGTGGATCAGGTACAATCACCAGGCCGATATGTGGTGAGCTGGAACGGCAGAAACAGTGATGGCCTGGGCGTTTCGAGTGGCGTGTACATGTACCGGCTCAGCAGTAGCACCGGTTATTCCGATACCCGCAGAATGACGCTGCTTAAATAAGGGCTGTCGATGGCAACGCTAAAAGCATATCTATTTGGCTGCGCCGTTATAGTCTTGCTATCACCTGTACCGGGAAAGGCACAGACAGATACGTTGGCCGTAGTTGGTGCATCAGGGACGGCTGGAAGTCACGGAAACAAAGTTCAATTGAGTCTGATGAATCTACAGGAAGTAGCCGGTGTTCAATTGACGTTGACACCAGCGCACGCGAGTTTGACCATCGACAGCGTGCGAACCACACCAAGGTCCCTCGGCATGATGCCTCACTGGAACGGGGACAACGGTAAGTTGATATTGATTGATTTTAGTGCGTCGCACGCCATTGACGTTGGTTTCGGACCCGTGCTCGAAGTCTTTTACAGTGTGGATGCCGGAGCGCCATCAGGAGCCTTGCCCCTCAATATTGAGAATGTTGTACTGTCGGATTCCGGGGGCAATGCCATCCCGGTAGCAGCTGTAGATGGTACCTTCGTGATAGACAATAGATGAGTATCTATAGAAAGATCACCGACGGCCTGCACCCTACTACGATTGTTTGCGAAATTCAAACCTCAGAATAGGCTATAACTAATTGTCACGATTAATCCGTAGGACTGGAAACGATAAAACTGGAAATTGGACATATTCCGGTTGTTCCACACTTCGAAAAGGAGCGACTCAAGTGAAGAGATATATAATCGGTTTACTCACTCTCCTGGCCTTTGCCTTTACGGTGCCGGCGGGAGCATTTGCCCAGAATTCGCTGGACGTAGCCAGCGCTAGTGGCGACCCGGCCAGTAGCGGTAATATTGTTCGTGTTGACATGACCAACGACGAGAGCGTAAGTGGAATCGAATTTACATTGCGCGCTGTTTCACCTGACTTAGAGCCTACTGATGTGCGTTTAGGTACGAGATTCCTGGGAAAGGATTTCTCAGCCTCGTCAAACCTGTTCGCCGGCGGGGACAGTGCCCGAGTCGTTATCGTCAGTTTGAGTGGCGATAGCATTGAAGCCGGCACCGGCACGATAGCGGAAATCCTCTTTGACGTCGCTCCTGGTGCCTCTCCCGGCAGCACTACGGACATGACGCTGAACGATATCGTTGTATCAGATCCTCTGGGCGGTCTTGTAGACGGTACGAATAGCTCAGGTCTATTTACCATTATTACAACGACGCCTTCAACGCTCAGTGCAGACAATGTGGGAGCGAATCTCGGTGATGCTGAGATCGTTACTGTCAGCTTGGACAATCTCGACGTTGGGCGTGAGGTCGCGGCACTGCAGTTCACACTGACCGACCTGCCCGACAATTTGGATGTGGTGGATGGGGAAGGGATCGAAGTCACTGCCGTAGGCCGGGCTAGTGGGTTCAGTGTCGGAGCCAATGAGACGGAAAATGGTGTGGTCGTGACGCTGACGGATGCGGGCGGTGGTACCATTGTCACCGGATCAGGCCCCATCGTGGAGATCAACTACTTGGCGAGCCGTGGTTCCGGTGTGTCCTCTCTTGATTTTACAGATGTGACTATCTCGGACGCCGACGCTGTAGAGATGCCACAGGGAACACATACAAGTGGCTCCTTTGCCATAAACGTGTCACCAGTGGCCGTTGACGATGAGGAGGAAGCCGAGGAAGATACTCCAGTCTCATTCAACCTGCTGGCCAATGATACCGATGATGATGGCGACCCGCTTACAATAACAGGGGTGACCCAACCGGATAACGGAGATGTGGTAATTGATGTGGGCGACACATCGGTAACCTATACTCCTGACCCTGATTACAACTCCGAGATAGAAGAGGAGTTTGACGAATTTACCTATACGATCTCAGACGGCAACGGCGGCACTGACGTCGCCACGGTCTCTGTTGATGTATTGGCAGATAACGACGCCCCCGTGGTAAGCGCTCCGGAGACTGAAGTAACGGATGAAGACGTAGCTCTGATTTTCAGCGACCAAAATGATAATGAGATCACCATCTCTGATGTGGACGCTGATGAGGGAGACGGTGGGGACTTACAAGTGACCCTGACTGCTTCCAGCACAGTAACGCTGAATCCAGGTGCGGAGGTCCAGATAACCGATGGCGCTGATGGTTCCAGCACAGTGACCTTCACCGGCGGGCTTTCGGATATCAATGACGCTCTGGATGGATTGACATACCAGCCTGATCCAGACGTAAATGGTATCGAAGAGGGCAGTCTAATTATCGATGTCATAGATGCGGGAGGCTCCTTTGGGAATCATTCCATTTCGATCGATATTACACCTGTGAATGACGCGCCCTCGATCGCGGGACCTTCATCAGAATCGACTGATGAAGATACGCCTATTACGTTCAACGGCGGGAACGACAACACCATTACGGTCCATGACTTGGATGCGGACGATGAGGAAGGTGGCGTTGAAGTGACGTTAACGGCCACCAGTACGGTGACACTCAACCAGGCGCAAGTGGGCGATCTCACGTCACTTTCAGGTGATGGTACTGACACAGTGGTAATGACTGGTGCTGTAGAAGAAATAAATGATGTTCTGAATGGGATGGTATATACGCCTGATCCGGATGTGCACGGTGACGGAGCAGGCAGTCTGACGGTGGATGTCAGTGACCTCGGCAACACCGGCTCCGGTGGTCCATTGGCGGACCAGCTGGTGGTTTCAATCGACATCACATCTATTAATGACGTGCCTTCGATCACATCAACGGAGCTGGCTGATGCTTTGCAGGATATTGCCTACTCGTTTACGGTGACAGCCGAAGACGCTGAAGGGGATGATATTACCTTCGGACTAGCTGTGGCACCGGAGTGGCTGTCCATCGACGAAGCGACCGGCCAACTGAGCGGTATCCCAGCTATCTCTGACACAGGCAATGCAGAGGTAGAGATCAGAGTCAGCGACGGGGAGGATTCCTCTTCCACTGTCTTTGGTCTCGATGTAATCAAAGATACAGTGGCCCCAGAGTTCATCTCGGGCCCATCTGATCAGGGCGTAACGGATACCCAGATTACGGTGGTATTCTCCTCCAATGAAGCGGTAACCGGCGTCGTCCGATATGGCATCGCTGACCAACAGAATGTGCCGCCAAGTACGAATGGTACTTTGGCATTAACTGATTCCGTCGTCATCGGTACGCCAGACACGGAACAGAGCG
>JABIQT010001042.1 GCA_018667995.1 Candidatus Latescibacterota bacterium | reverse complement strand
CTGCGATATGCTCTCTATGCACTCCCCGCAGTGATTCTTGTCGTAGTGCTTGCCGATGCTATTCTGTCCTTGGTCTATTCAGCGCCATATGTTGAGCATGTGCGACTATTCCAGTATATCACTCTATCCTTCTTTGTTCACCTTGCCGTGCAACCGGCAGCCCTGGTTCTCTATGCGGTAAACAGACCCGCGATTCGGGCGGCTATTGCCGTCGTCCAGCTCGTTTTGGGTCTGGTCCTCTACCTTTTCTTCATCAGATCAATGGGACCCGAGGGCGCGGGATTGGCTATGCTACTTACAAATACCGCCACAGGAGTTGCCATCCTAAGCGCCGTATTTGCATTGCTTCGCCGCTAATTCAGCAGTTATATTACGATAGCTTTGACCACCCTCCCTCCACCTGAGTTGATCCTTCCGGGATCGCGAGCCAGGCTAAAATGGACATCATCTATTTTGGATCGGTAGACTGGGATTTCCTCTGGCAACGGCCGCAGCAGTTGATTACGAGGCTTGCCGAATCTCACCGAATTCTGTTTGTCGATCCTCCTTATTCCCTCAACAGGTTTAAGGGGCTCAGAGACGAGGGTATACGGGAATTAGCGCCGAATATCCACGGGTGCACACCGCCTCTCACACCCCCATTGAAGAATATGGTGCCATCGCTAAACCGATTGGCCTACCGAATTGTCGCTCGCCGCGTTTCCGAGTACGTACGACAGCTTGGGTTTTCCGATCCCGTTCTTTGGATAAATCAACCTCAGGCCGGTGCACTTATCGGCTGTTTCCAGGAGCGCATGGTTTGCTATGATTGTATGGACGATCACGAATCGTTCAGTGGACTCGGACGGAGGAGCGTTATCCGCGCCATGGAAACAGAGGTGTTTGAGCGTGCTGATGTTGTACTTACTCTCAGCCCGGCTCTCCATGAAAAGGCCAGTCAGATCTGTGCCCGGGATAGGGTGTTTCTGGTAAAGGACGGTGGGGATCCATCTCACTTCACGGAAAATGGACCACTATCTGAAGAACTCCGCGATGAGCGCGGACCACTCATCGGTTTCGTCGGCGCCATCTACGAGTGGGTTGATATTGAGCTACTCATGAATGTGGCCACGAATCATCCGGAATGGACGCTTGTTCTGATCGGCCCTGTAAAAGCCAAAAAGGACGAGGCACGCCTCGAATCGTTGCCCAATATCAGGCTTTTGGGAAGAAGGCCCTATGCTGAACTTCCCAGTCTGATCCGTTGTCTTGACGTCTGCCTTTTACCATTCATTCCGAATCGACATATCGCGCACTCGGATCCCATCATACTGTATGACTATCTCTCGTCTGGAAAGCCCGTGGTCTCTACGGATTTTCCCGCGGCTCTCAGTTTCGGCGGGGAGGTATACATTGGTCTCGATTCTGAACACTTCTCTTTGCAGATAGCTGCCGCCTTGTGCGATAATACGCCTGTGCTTGCCCGGGCCCGACGAAATCGGGTTCTTGCACACTCCTGGGATCAGCGCGCGTCTCAGATTCAAGAGATATTCCAGAAGAGCTGGAAAACCGGAGGGCGAACGAGAAGTTGCCATCTGGTCGTGGGCGCGACAGTTGGAGGCGTCGAGCGATTGGCCTGTGATCTGTTAAGCCGTCTCAAGGAAAGCGAGGACGTTACCGCGCTATGTAACAAGGGTCACACCGCCATGATAATGAGGGCGTCCGGAATTCGTACGCGTACGGTCACCCTGAACCACCCCTTCGATATACATGGTCTCATCCGACTTGTCAGAGTCTTGCGCCAGGAGCGCCCCTGGCTGCTTCAGACCCATGATCGCAGGGGCAATCTGTATGGATGGCTCGCATCCTGGTTCGTTTCAGGACTAAAACGTATCGCGACGGTACACAGGCATCTGGAGGCTCAGACCGAACAGGCAAAGTCCAGGTCCTTTCGTTTCTCCATCGATCGCGTGATGTTACGCAAGTCTGATGCTATCATTGCGGTATCCCATTCCGTGGCTGACGAATTGCTACAGAGACTAGGGCTGCCCGATGGCCAGATATCAGTTATTCATCCAGGCATAGAGGTGGATAGGTTCAGACACGGATCTGATTTGACGGAGGAGGCGCGGAGTGCTGTCATGCGAGAATGGGATATTCCCGAGTCAAACCGGTTGATAGGGGTACTCGGGCGTCTGGAGATAGAAAAAGGCCAGCGTGCGTTTCTTGAGATACTTCCACAGGTAGTCGAACGAGCTTCGGCGGTAACGGTGCTTCTGATTGGTGAAGGCTCTCTAAGGTCTCATCTTGAGCAGTACATACACGACCGAGGACTCGACATATATGTGCGGCTACTGGGCTTTCAGGAGGATATACCCAGGATTCTCAGGACGCTCGACGTTGTCATCGTGCCGTCGTTGGGAGAGGCATTCGGTATGGTGGTAACGGAGGCCATGGCTATGGCCAAACCTGTAATTGCGTACTCCGTTGGTGGCATCCGCGAGATCATCACCGAGAATGGAGTTACGGGGATTCTTGTGGCTCCAGACGATCGCGAAGAGTTGACGCGCTCGATCGTCGCATTGCTGGACGACGAAGATCGCAGGCAACACATTGGCGAGGCAGCCCGCGAGGCAGTCGAACGTGACTTTACAATGGACCGGATGGTAGACCAGGTTCAGCAGGTCTATAACAGAATATCCTAAGTCCAGGCGAGCTTCATGAGCACACCAATCAAAATTCTGTACGTCATCAATAACTCTGATATTGGCGGAGGTCCCCAGCACCTGGGGTACCTTTTGAGATACCTGGATTACGCACGGATTCGTGCCGTGGTAGCCTGTACTGCCGGTGGTATATTCGAAACACTGCTTGCCCAGGGACACACGAGGATAGTACCGGTCGATATGATGTGCTGGTATCGACTGCCGTGGTCGCTCATTGGTCTTGTGAAGGCGATCAGGTCAGGTGAAATTGAACTAATGCACGCCCATGGTACCCGGGCTGGTTTTATAGGTGTCCTTGCTGCCCGAATATCAAAAATCCCGTGCATATACACCCTGCATGCAACCAGAGGCAATAGGGATGATCGGTTTGGAGCCTCCTGGTTCTATGGTCTCATTGAGCGTTTCATTTGTCATCGTTCGAATTTCGTGATCTCGGTATGTGAGGCCAATCGGAGATACGGCATCTCCCGGTTGAAACTTTCGGTAGAGAACATTGAGACGATTCCCAATGGTTTGCCGCTGGAGGAATGGCAGGCGCAACCCCAGAGCCCTGGCTTTTCAGGCGTAGGATTCATAGGGCGCCTGGACCGACAGAAGGGCGTTCTCGCATTCATCGAGGCAGCCGCGGTTGTTCACGAGATACAAGGCCAAATCCCCTTTGTGATAGTCGGCGACGGGGTATGGCGAACTCGCGCCGAGGCCCGGGTACGGGAACTCGGCTTGGAGGATGTGGTTCGCTTCGCGGGATGGATTCCGGACAGCATTCGCGCTTACAGCCTGTTTACCGTGTTAGCGCTACCATCGTTGTGGGAGGGAATGCCTTATGTGTTGCTTGAAGGCATGGCATTGGGAAAGCCCGTCGTGGGTGCCAATGTGAACGGAATCTCAGAGGTGATTCGCGACGGTGACAACGGTATCGTCGTCCCACCGAACAATCCCAGCGCCTTGGCCCACGCCATTCTTGATCTCGCAACATATCCGGAACTTGCCAGGCGGTTGGCCACGAAGGCTTCCGCACACGTCCACCTCCATCATGGAGCAAAAGAAATGGCGGCACGTACCATGGAGGTATATGAGCGGATTCTCATCCGGGATCACAATTCTCCTTTGGAAAACTGATCATCTCAACGGCCGAATTGAAGCCTTCTTTGCCGAAGACTATTCTGTCGGGGCCAAGGACGTCCGATAGGTGGCCCAGTAGCTCTATATGCGCGGCTCCATGGTACCAGTTCGCATATCCTAGCTCATCGTAAAGTGCCCTGATTCCAAGCTGCTCAGTACGTTTCCCGCCGGAGCCGTCCCCATCGAAGTAAGTGTCTACGACGACCCGGTGGCAATTTGTGTCCAGCAACTGCGCGAGACGAGTCGCATTGTTGGGAAGCATGGGACTGACAGCGGCCTGAACGGTAATGCCTGCCTCCATAGCCATCTTAAGCACATCCAACCTGTGCTTTATGGACGGAGTTCCAGGAGTCACGCTTCGTCGTACCGAGTCATCATCCGTCTCGATGGTCATACTCAACACACAATTCCTGATTTTCCGGATCAGGTCAAGATCCCGTCTTACTAGTGGGCTGCGCGTCTGGACTACCAGCAGGTCTGGTTGATGAATGATGAAGGCTTCCAGGCATTTACGAGTGATGCCGTACTTGGCCTCGCTGCCCTGATAGGGATCCGTCGCTGAACTCATGAAAACCCGTAGTGAACGTCCCTTGTCTCGAATTCTTGCCAGCTCCCGTGCAAGCACCGCCGCGATATTGACCTTTACATCCACGTACTGCCCCCAGCTACCTCCATGATAGCGGTGTATCGGCAATGCCTGCACATAGCAATATGGGCAGCCGAAAACACAGCCCTTGTAAGGCTGCATGGAATGCGTGTACGTAGACAGGAATCCTCCCGTCTTCGTCAATGCTGATTTGCATGTGATCTCACGTACAGCGATGGACATACCGATGGGGCTCCGAGAAGACCTGCAACACTAGATCAATCCGACCGGATCGACGTCGATTCTCAGTTGGACCTGTTTCCGATCCACCTTTGATTCCCAGTCCAGGCGGGTCTTTTGAACGCCGAAGCGCATGGACGCTGCGTTGGCGCTGCGAGCAATTAAATGATATCGAAACATGCCACGGATTTTAGATACCACAGAAGCGGCGGGCCCTAGAATGACCGTGTCCGAGCTGTTCTTCTGCAGGAGCTTACTGAAGCGGCTGGCTTCGGACATGACTCTCTTTTCATTGGCGCCCTGAAAGAGTACCCCGACCATGCGTCCGAAGGGCGGATACGATAACTCTCGCCGCTCTTCGATTTCGTGTTTATAGAATGCACCATAGTCATGATTCTGTGCCGTAAGTATGCTGTGATGATTCATAGCATATGTCTGGATAAT
Source organism: Candidatus Latescibacterota bacterium (assembly GCA_018667995.1). GTDB lineage: Bacteria > JAAXHH01 > JAAXHH01 > JAAXHH01 > JABIQT01 > JABIQT01. Next base: position 8,025 of record JABIQT010001042.1, on the reverse strand, counting down.
GACCTCACCGCCCAGATGACCGCGACCTGTTCGCCCGGCGACCTGTGTCAATAGCTGAAAGGTGCGTTCGCTTGCCCGAAAGTCCGGCAGATTTAATGTAGTATCAGCAGAGATCACCCCCACGAGTGTCACGTGCGGAAAGTCAAATCCTTTGGTGACCATCTGAGTACCCAGTAGGATATCCGCCTCTTGATGAAGGAACTGTTCGAATATCTCCCTGTGGGCGTGCTTTCGGGTCGTCGTGTCCATGTCCATTCGAGCAATCCGTGCCTCCGGGAAGAGCTGTTTGAGTTCTTCCTCGACCTTTTGTGTGCCGGTGCCCTTCAGTTTGAGATATCTCGAATGGCATTTGGAGCACTCCTCGGGCTTGTGAATTCGATGGTCACAATAGTGACATCGAAGTAGCAGGCTATCAGCATGGTAGGTCATTGTTACGCTGCAGTTGGGACAATTAGCCGCATGACCGCAATCGGAGCAGAGGAGAAAGGTCGAGAATCCCCGTCTGTTGAGAAACAGGATTATCTGTTCCTTCTTTTGCAGTCGGTCCTCGATCTTGACCATCAGGTCCCGCGAGAAGATCTCCCAGTTGCCCTCCTCGTGTTCTTCTTTCATGTCGATGATGGACACTTTGGGCATTGGCCTCTGGTCGACGCGCTCTGACAACTCGCAGCAGATGAATTTTCCGTTCTGTGTGTTGGCAAACGACTCCAGAGAGGGCGTCGCACTTCCCAGAATGGCCACGGCACCCGCGATTCGGGCGCGTATCACGGCGACATCCCGCGCATGGTAGAGTGGAGGATCCTCGAATTGTTTGTAGGAGGTCTCATGCTCCTCATCGACAACGATTAGGCCGAGATCGTGCACAGGAGCGAATATGGCCGACCGGGCGCCTACCACGATGCGGAGGCGCCCATCACGAATGCCCCGCCAGGAGTCGTACCTTTCACCGGCTGAAAGGCCGCTATGAAGCACTGCAATCAGGTCGCCGAAGTGGGAACGGAATTGCCTTACCGCCTGGGGCGTTAGTGCCAACTCAGGCACGAGAACGATGGCGCCACGTTCTGCTTCAAGCGTCTTTTCTATCGCCCGTATGTAAACATGAGTTTTTCCGCTGCCGGTTACACCATACAGAAGGATTGGGTGGAACGTCTGTTTCTCGACCGCAGGTTCGATTATTGACAGCGCCTTCAACTGTTCTTTCGTATAGGTAATGGCGGCCGGAGGCTCCGTAGTCGTATTCTTGAACGGATCACGCATTACCTCAACTTCGTACATCCTGACAAGCTCCTTGTCAGAGAGCTCTTTAATCACGCGTCTTTCGATGTGACCGAGGTGTCGGAGTTGAACCGCTGCCAAACTGCCTCCGTGATTGAGCAGTAAGTTGATACAGCTCGCCTGTTTCGGCGCTCTCCGTGATAGGGTTGTAACTGCCTCCCGGGCTGATTCTTCCGGAACAATGAGCTCTATCCATGTTTCAAATTTTGGACCAGGATCGCGTGACGGTTTTCCAACCGTTAAGGTAATGAATCCCTTCGTTTCCAGCGCCCGTAGCGGACCGAAAATGTTTGTAAGATCCAATTCCTTCTTTAACCGAGAAACTGAGACAGATTCGGTACTAACTATGTGCTGCAGCAGATCTGCCTGTCGGGGTGCTGATTGGTGTAACAATTCTATTTCTGAGCGAGTATACGGGCGTACCGGTTCCACCAACTGCTCTGCTTCATTTAGCAGGCCGGCCGGTAACGCAGTTCGGATGGCTTCTCCCCAGGCACAGAGGTAATACTGGGATATCCAACGTGTTAGTTCGAGCAGGTCTGCGTCCATTATGGGGTCGGTATCAAGGATTTCGAGGACCGGCTTTATTCTGGGGACGGTACATTTATCCAAGAGACCGGTAATCACGCCCGTCATCAACCTGTTGCGGAAAGAGACGAATACGCGACATCCCGGAAGGGCAATTTTCGCCATGTCTTCGGTGAGGCTATATGTGAAGAGCTGATCTACGGGAAGTGGAAGGGCGACTTCAGCAAAGCGGGAAGATGCCGCCATGGGTGTTTTCTTGTGGGGTTATCGTGCGTCTGTGTGGAGTTTCTCAGTAGACTCGGCTGAGCTCGTATCTGCCGTATCCATCATAGTCTACGAATAAGAAGCTTCGGCCCAGGTTGGCGTAGTGCCAGATCTGGAACGGTTGTGTGCCGGACTCGAGACTTCTTCTCTCAATCTCCGTAGGGGCGCCGTATATCACATATATACGCCCTTGGTCGCTTTTCCATCCGCTCCCTATTCCAGCCGTGAAGTTCTGGTTGGCGAAATCAATGCGACGATAGTACATCAGCATATTCTCGTTCTTCTCTGTCTCGGGCGAGGGGTCCCTCTTCTTCCAGAAGGCTACCAGAGCCGCCTGCTGCTCATCGCTTGAGCTTTTCTTGAGATTCTCGAGAGTCTTCATTTCCTCTTTAGTGCCCACATACTTTATCTGTTCAAGAATCTCTCTATAGTTCTTGGCACTAGTAAGGGGAAGCAGGTATTTCCAGCTGACATAAAACACCCCTTTCATCTTGGCCGATTTCTTTATGGCTTCGTCACGGACTTCGATTTCAAGGGAGTAGGCGCCCTGCGCGAAGCCTTTCGTTTCAAACTTGCGGCTATAGATCCCCGTGCCGCCCTGGCGCGGTAGTTCTTCTTCGACCTTCAGCTGTTCTTTGCCACTGGATGCCTTTATCCGGTACTTTACCTTGAGCGGCTTTTTGGAGGCACGGGGCGCAGTAGTATAGAGCTCATAGTAGACGTACATCTGCGTCTGATCTTCTCCGTACGCTCGGGCGAGATTCGGTACCACATTGACTCCGAACTCGCTTGCATCTCCAGAGTCCTCCGGCGTGATCAATCCTGCAAATTGGAGATCGCTGATGCTCAACTCATTCCGGAAATAATCGGGTACCTCGAATCGCCTGGAAAAGTTGACCTCATCCTTCGTTTCCACATCCAGAATATTCATGACCAGATTGTATTTGCCGGGTGGGAGGGCCGTGGAATACAGGAGTGCCTGACTATTGTCTGTAACGCGACTCTCCAACTCGGTATCGGCTACAAGAGAGTCTCGGTACGTCTCTCCAAGCATTTGAAATCCGTCTCGGTCATTGATCAACAGAGACAATTCATAGTGGGCGACGAATTTGTCGCCCGTGCTTCTTATGAAGGTGAAGATGTCGTTTGATAGTCGGTAGTATACATCAACGCGCGTACTGTCTGGTGAGACTCCGCGCGTAGTCAGCAGATCCATGACAACGAACCCTGGTCCCTGTTCTGCGACAGGGAATTCCGGCAGGCGTTGGGCCGAGCTTGTTGCCGCTACGGCGAGCAATACGAATACACATCCATATATTCGCAACATCGGTATGGAAAATCGCCTCATAGTGTCCTCATCGTATTCAGAGAAAATGAGTCTAAAACACCGAGGCTGTGGGGTTTTAGATCGAGTTTAAGGGTACCGATAATAATATACCCAAGATGGATTTGGATCGCAATGGAATATGGCGATGGGCTGTTTCATGGGGCGGTTAAAGCACTTGACAAGCCTAATGCCCCCCTGTACTCTTGCGCTCTATCTCCGACATAGTAAACCCCCCTTGGAACCAGTAGGTTCCCCTACGACATGGCATTAGTTGTCCGCCGGTAAACATACGAGACTTTCGCATGACCACTCAATCCTTTCCAATGGTAGAAGTATCGGGTGATGCCTATTCCATGGGCCACCAACACGGAGAGCAAGCAGGAAACCTGGTACACAGATATCTATCCTGGATTGATCGGATAACGGGGCAATCCCGCGATGTCTTATGTGCCAATGCTCTGGCTATACTTCCCCAGATGGAGGCGCTCAGTCCCGCCTTCATTCAGGAGGTGCGCGGACTGGCTGAAGGAGCCCGCATATCATTCGAAGAGGCGTTGCTGTGCCAGGCGAGAGCGGAGGCCTCCAAAACCCGTGAAGGTGGATGTTCCGCATTTGCGCTGTCGGGCGAGGCTACAGCTGATGGCAGGCCATTGGCGGGACAGAATCAGGATCTCGAGGCCGAGTATGGTGATGTATCGATTCTGCTGAAGGTAAAGCCGAATGACGGTAGGCCAGCCGCGCTTATGTTCACGTTTGCGGGTCAACTCGGATATGCGGGGATGAATGAGCATGGAGTTGCCCATTTCGCAAATGCGTTGTACGACGCCCCGTGGCAACCCGCTCTACCGCATTATCCACTTAAGCGACTCATGTTGGAGCAGAAGACGGTGGGAGATTGTGTTTCCCTTCTCAGAGAAAATAGGACGTGTTCGGCTGCCAATGTGGTGCTGGCGGATGGTGAAGGATCCATTGGGGATGTGGAGGTGCGTCCAGATGGAATCGCCCTGTTCAAGGACACGCACGAAGATGCCCTGCTACACACCAATCACTACCTGACTTCCGAGTATCTCGATTTCGAAACCCATTCGTTAGCGGACTCTGCCCCCCGACTTAGCCGGCTTGGAGTCTTGATTCGTGAAGCGTGGGGGCAGATTACAGTCGACGTTCTCAAAGACATTCTGGCCGATCATGAAGGTGATCCGGCGGGCATCTGTAGACACGGAGCTGTAAATATGCACTCCATCTCAGGTTACATCGCTGAACCATCCAAACGGCTGTTTCATGTGCGCCGCGGGCATGGATGCCTGGGATCCTGGGAGACACATGAAGTAAGTCGAAACTGAGCCGGACAACCAGTACGGTAGAAAAATGGTCAACCAAACAATCAATGGAGGTTACGTTAGCAAAGAAGCGTAAGACTAAAATCGGATTCATCGGTGGTGGTGGTATCAGTCGCCATCACATGAAGTATCTGGCTGAAATGGACGACGTAGAATTGGTCGGTGTGGCGGACGTGAGCGAGGACGCATTGGGCTTGTGCAGCGAACAATTTGGTTTTTCAAATTGCTTTACGGACTACAAGGATCTCCTGAAGATCAAGGATCTTCAAGCAGTCACAGTAGGAACACCCAATGGCATGCACCATCAGCCCACCTTGGATGCCTTGAATGCTGGTAAAGACGTTCTTGTAGAAAAACCTATGGCCATGTCACCGGCTGAAGCCACTGAAATGGTGAAGGCCGCGCGGAAGAAGAAGCGCCTTCTGGTTATCGGGTTTCAGCACCGTTTCTCGGCCGCGGCACAGATGCTGAAGCGGTCCATTGACGACGACCAGTTCGGAAACGTGATGTATGCCAGATGTCTGGCCTTGAGACGACGGGGTATACCAAACTGGGGTGTTTTTGGACGCAAAGATCTTCAGGGTGGCGGAGCTCTGATTGATATTGGCGTTCACATGATTGAAGCCGCTCACTATCTGATGGGATCGCCACAGCCGGTGAGTGCCTTTGGGAGTTCTTATACCTATATAGGTGACAAACCCAGCGATACAGTAAGCTCGTGGCCTAATTGGGATTACAAGTCATACAATGTGGAGGATCTGGCAGTCGGCATGGTCCGGTTTGATAACGGGGCGACACTTTCGGTTGAGGCGTCATTTGCCGCTCACATCGGTAAGGATGAGTGGACATTTACCTTGATGGGGGACAAGGGCGGCGGCCAGTTCAATCCTCCCATGATCTTTAAAGATGAGTCGGACACAATGGTGAACCTTTCCCCCGAATTTCTGCCGAACACGGATGAGTTCAGACACAAACTGCGTCATTTTGTAGATTGTGTTCAGACAGGCAATCCTTCTGACGCTCCGGGTGAGCACGGCCTGCTGGTGCAGCAGATCCTGAATGGAATCTACGAATCTGCTGACACTGGGCATGAAGTGAAGATCAAGAAACTCGTGTAGGGATGCCATGTCTGTCCTGAGTCCTGAGGCACGCCGCTGCTGGGATGAGAACGGGTACGTCATCGTCCACGATGCAGTGCCGGAAGAAAACCTGATCTCTGTGATCCAAGCTGTGTCTGCCGTATTGAATGTTGATCCGGAAGATCCTTCAACTTGGTACCATGAACCGGCCCGGCGACTCGGGTTCGTAGAGATGTATCACCACCAGGCGCTATGGGACAATCGTCAATATCCCCGGATTCATGAGAGTTTTGCAGAAATATGGGGCACTCCTGATCTCTGGGTTTCGTTTGACCGAGCTAATATGACGCCGCCGGAGCGGCCGGATAAACCCTCTGGATTCAATGAGCCACTGATTCATTGGGACTTCGGGGCATCTCTCTCGCCAGATAAGCTGATGGTTCAGGGCGTGTTGTGCCTAACGGATACCGAGCAGGACCAGGGAGGCTTTCAATGTGTCCCCGGTTTTCATCGCCAGTTCCAGGAGTGGGTCGCCGGCCAGCCTTCAGGTCGTAATCCAGATCAACCTGACCTTGCGGGACTAGAAATTCAGCAAATTGCTGCAGGGGCGGGAGATCTGATTATTTGGAATAGCCTGTTGCCCCATGGGAACAGCTTGAATGCATCCAATCGCGCACGCTGGAGCCAGTATATTCTGATGACCCCAGCCGAGCCGGATAACGAAGCGAAGAGAAGTGAACGAATTGACATGTGGCGGCATGCCCGAAAACCGGCCGATTTTCCAGGTGATCCAAGAAGGCCGGAACCACAGCCTGGCGAGCCTGCGCGTCTGACCGATCTCGGAAGAAAGTTGCTGGGTTTGGATCTGTGGCGCTGAGCAGGCGAAGAGACCATCGCAGCCGCAATGAAATTATCAATGTAGACGTAAAGATCTGGAGTGAAAATGTCATATGATGTAGAAGCCGTGCGAAGCGCATTTCCTGCGTTGCAGGAGACGGTTGACGGAAAGCCGGTGGTTTTCCTGGACAATCCGGCTGGAACGCAAATCCCCCAGCAGGTGATCGATAGGATAACGGAATGTCTCATACATTACAATGTCAACACTGAGGTACCGTATGGTCCGGGAGAGCGTGTGACGCGAATGGCCCAGGAAGCCCGTCAAGCGGCGGCAGACCTGTTGGGTGCTGACCCCGATGAAATTGCATTCGGGAACAACATGACATCGCTTACGGTCTTGTTGAGCCGGTCTCTTGTTCATGAGATAAAACCTGGTGATGAAATCGTTGTTTCACACATGGAGCACGATGGAAACGTTGGTCCCTGGGTACTCATGGCAGAGGATGCCGGCGCGACGGTTCGTTGGATCGATATTGATCCGGAGACGTATGCAATCGATCTTAACGACGCCCAGGAGAAAATCACCGACCGGACGAAACTTGTCGCCGTAAGCCATGCCGGTAACGGAACCGGGACCATCAACGATGTGGCGGCCATTATCAAAATGGCCAAGGCTAAAGGTGCGTGGACATTCATCGATGCCGTTCAATATGCTCCTCACGGATACATCGACGTCAAAGAACTGGACTGCGATTTTCTCGCTTGCAGTGCCTATAAGTTCTACGGGCCCCACGTGGGGATTCTTTACGGAAAACGAGAGTTAATGGGGCGACTTAGAGCCTATACCGTACGACCGAGTCTGGAGAAACAGCCAACCCGATGGGAGCCTGGGACGAAGAATTATGAGGGTCTCGTGGGCACCCTGGCAGCCATAGATTATATTGCCCAGTTGGGCGTAGATTACGGCGCCGCGGATGATAACTCAGACCGTCGGTCCAGACTGAAGGCTGCATGGCCTGTGCTGGGAGGCTATGAACAGGAGCTCGCCCAGCATCTTATCGGTGGGCTGCAGGCGATTGGCGGTATCAAGGTTTACGGTATCACGGATGAGATGGACATGGCAAACAGAGTGGCTACCGTCTCCTTTCGCAAAGAGGGCAGTACGCCCCAGGAAATCACCAATGCCCTCGGAGCGCAGCAGATCGGCTCCCGTTGTGGAGATTATCTGGCTGTAGCTTTGATCGATGGACTCGGCTTGAGAGCGTCGGGGGGGCTTACCCGTCTTGGTCCGGTGCATTACAATACACGCTTGGAAATTGATCGCGCCTTGGAAGTTATCGATCAAATGTGAGAAATCACTGGAGGAAGAGTCTAT
>JABIQT010001040.1 GCA_018667995.1 Candidatus Latescibacterota bacterium | reverse complement strand
TTTAGACTATTCGATGAGTGTCAATGTATCGCGCGCTATTCCAGATGTCCGTGATGGACTCAAACCCTCTGCGCGCCGCATACTGGTAGCCATGAGGGATCTGAATCTAACACCATCGCGCCCCACCAGGAAATGCGCGAAAATTGTGGGTCAGACAATCGGCGACTATCACCCCCACGGTGATCTGGCTGTCTATGACACGCTCGCCCGGATGGCCCAGGATTTTAGCCTGCGCTATCCGTTAATACATGGACAGGGAAACTTCGGCTCCGTGGACGGTGATCCGCCGGGTGCTATGCGGTACACCGAGGCCAGAATGTCTCGTCTGGCTATTGAAATGCTGGAAGATATCGAGAAAAACACCGTCAATTTCATGCCCAATTATGATGAATCCAGGGACGAGCCCACCGTATTGCCAGGGAAATTCCCCAGCATGCTTTGCAATGGCTCTCTTGGAATTGGTGTCGGGATGGCTGCAAATCTTCCTCCCCACAATCTCAGTGAGATTGTGGACGCCGTCGTCGCCCTGATTGACAATCCTGATCTCGATGTCTTGGACCTTCATGAATTTGTAAAAGGGCCAGATTTCCCCACCGGGGCACTTGTTTGTGGCAGGCAGGCAATCCTAGACTACTTCAAGACTGGTTTTGGCAAAGTAAAGATGCGGGCCCGGGCGGACATAGAACATCAGGAGAAGGGGGATCGCGAGACCATAGTCGTAACAGAAATTCCGTATCAGGTTAACAAATCTACCTTGATAGAGAAGATCGCCGAACTGGTCCGCGACAAAAGAATAGTTGGCATTACCGATATTCGTGACGAATCTGACCGAGACGGTATGCGGATAGCCATAGAGATCAGACGCGACGTGCCAGCACATATCGTTCTGAATCTTCTGTATCGGCACACTACCATGGAGTCGACATTCGGCGTCATCATGCTAGCGCTTGTTGACGGCCGACCCCGTATACTCAACTTAAAAGAATGTATTCAGCACTTCATCGACCACCGGCATGAGGTTGTTGTTCGGCGTACCGAATTCGATTTGGAGAAAGCCGAAAAACGGGCTCATATTGTAGAGGGACTTCGGGTCGCTCTCGAACATATTGACAGGGTCATCGAGATCATTCGCGGATCGGCTACTCCCGATGACGCCACGGTATCGATGATGTCGGAGTTCGAACTATCCCAGGTACAGGTAGAAGCCATCCTGGATATGCGACTGCAGCGCTTAACAAATCTGGAAACACAGAAGATAGAGGAAGAGTTTGAGTCGCTTATGGCTCAGATAACAGACCTCCGGGATATCCTCTCTAACGAACCACGGAGGATGGGTATCATCAAAGCCGAGCAACTCGATCTGAAAGAGCGGTTTGGTGATGAACGCCGAACGGAAATCATGGATGCCGCCGAGACGTTTAACATGGAGGATTTGATTCCCGACGACGAAATGGTGATAACGATCTCCCATACGGGTTATGTAAAGCGGATCCATATAGACAACTACAGAAGCCAAGGGCGTGGTGGCAAGGGCGTGACCGGCATGACAACGAAGGAAGAGGATTTCGTGGAGCACCTCTTCGTCGCTTCGGCTCACACCTATATACTCTTCTTCACAAATCGAGGAAAATGTCGTTGGCTGAAGGTCTGGGAAATCCCAGAGGGTGGGCGGACGGCCCGTGGTAAGGCCATGGTAAATCTGCTCGAGCTCGATGGCGGCGAAAAGATCGCCGCATTCTTGCCAGTTAAGGAGTTTGACGATAAACGCTACGTCATGATGGGGACCAGACGCGGCTTTGTGAAAAAGACACTACTCTCGGCATATGGGCGTCCCAGGCGTAACGGAATTGTCGCCATTAAGATACGTGAAGGCGACGAGTTGATTGAGGCTAAGATAACGGACGGCTCGAACGACGTGATGATTGCCAGTAGCCACGGTCAAGCTGTCAGGTTCCATGAAGGCGACGTGCGAGAAACGGGACGCGGGACACAGGGAGTCAGGGGCATCAATCTCATGGAAGGCGACGTGGCTGTTTCCATGGTTCCCGTTCGACGCGATAGTGATCTGGTTGTCGTGACAGAAAATGGATACGGAAAACGTACTACGATTGAGGAATATCGCCTTACCCGGCGCGGTGGTAAAGGCGTGATTAACGTAAAAACAAGCGATAGAAATGGCATGGTAGTATCGGTTCTTGAGGTCACCGATGATGATGGCCTGATGATTATTACGAAGAAAGGCGTCGTCATCCGTTTGCCGGTGCGGGATATGCGTACGATCGGCCGCAACACCCAAGGCGTTCGTATGATCAATGTTGGCAAGGGCGACAAGGTGGTAGACGTCTCATTGGTGCCCCTTGAGGAGGAAAGCGATTCGGATGAGATAGATAATCCAGATCTCGATCTGACTGATGGCACGTCTGAGGACGAGGGCGCCGCGGGATAGATCTAGTGTTCGTCATCAACCTTTGTCTGAAACGAACATGTAGACCGGCCAGGGAATTGGGGCCGGTCTACATGTCTTTATAAAGCATCACTTTCTCGCCGATGTTATGCATGTAGGGTCGAAGATGTATGACAGTCCCGCCACACCGTGTTCTCGTCCGTTCTGAAAAATAGAATACCTGATGAACAGTATGAAGTCCTCCCCAGGATTCCAGACAGGTATGCCCTCTGCTCGAAGTCCATGGCTCTTTCTGTCGTTTCTTTCTGTACTATTCATAACGCAGGTCGGTGCCCCCAGCGCAAAACAGAACGCTGACCGCGATAGTCTGTCCGTGCCCGAAGGAGGCTTTGTCGCCGATACGCTTACAGCACGGTACGCCGGATTGGCACAGTCTACCGGCATCAAAGCCTCTAAGGCAAAGGTCAACGGCCGCTTTACATATCAACGGACTGTTGTGC
>JABIQT010001036.1 GCA_018667995.1 Candidatus Latescibacterota bacterium | reverse complement strand
GTCGCCCAGGGAAGGGTCCACAGATCTCGCGGTACCCTATCCGGATATTCGAACCTGAGACATCTCGTAACCCGTTCGCGTGAAGTTTGCGACATCACTACACTCCATTGATATTGAGCTGGTTTTCACTTTCTCTCTCAGACAGAATCCAAGTGCCTGCCATCTCTATCGGGCAGAATAGATCAGATTGGCTTCAATCGTCATGGCATACCCGGGCGCTCGACCTCTGAGTTAATTGACACCACTCCGGCTCACAATTCGCCTCTGGTTCCCGTAATTTTCATGTGCCGTTCCGAGCAACACCCATGGCAGTATCGACCCATTCCCAGAGCCTCTGCGGCTGGTACTCGACAGTGCTGATGTCCTTCAATATGAACTCGAGGGGGCAGCCATTTCGCTCGCAGTGATCTGCGGTATCACTCAGGTCGCGTCGTACCGCTTCCGGTTCCCATCTGTCGCCGGCAAGAAAGGCGGGACTTGGCTTCCGTGAGAACACAAAGCCGGATCCCATTGCTTCCGCACCTCGTGCCACATCTACCCAGGGGCTCATGGATATCTTGCGCACGCCCGGTAGGCGGGCGACAAGGTCTATCTTCTCATGGAGCGGTTCGCAACAGCCGTAGTATCCCAATCCAAATCGCTCGTACCAGGTGGTGGCATAGTCCAGCTCAAATTCCTGGTGCATAGTCGGAGACACGGATGAGAAAATCTGGGCCATTCCGTGCGTCCAGAGATCCTTCGCCTGAGGACAATTGACGTCAAAGCCATCAGCTGGAAGCTCATCGGTATAGGCGCCTGTGCAGTGGACTGACGTCTGGCCGTATCCAAGGAGTCCTAAGGTTTCCAGTTGATCGAGCATATCATGATTGGCCGCGGTGAGCCTGGACATGATGGCGTGTAGATGGTCGGGGCGGTCGGCGAGATCCCAGAGTACGTTCTCTGCACCGTGCCACTCTGTTATTCGGTCCCAGATCGCAAAACTTGGGAGGCATCCCTGCATCTTTACATCGAGGATTCCATCGAATAAATCCCTGGCCTGGTCTTCTCGTACGCGTGTAGCATCTTCATCTAAGGTAATCTTGGGCGACCTGATCTTTTCGAGATCCTCTTCGGTTTCAAGTTGATCGATGTAATAGTGGCTCACTACGTCGTTCTCAGGATCGGTTACTGCCCGTTCCTCTACGCGTTCCAGACCGAAATCCATGCCCAGGATTACTTTACCGACCTCAACTACGGGTTCGATGACCATGTCCGCACGCATGTGCTTCCAGCGGTACAAGGTCCTTCGCAGATTAGTTTCGAGACTACGACAAAACAGATCGTGGCTCTTCAGCGCGAGCTCGTCTTCGACCTCCATCTCGTGCCAGGGAATCTGGTCTATCATCACCATTGGGCGAACAGGTTTCAGATCATTCACAGCCTTCCACAGATCAATGGCCTCCTGCTGGACAGGAAGGGCCGCTATCTCCGCCACCTGCTTGGCCAGTTCCCTCAATATCAGTCTGTCGGACATGCGGCACCTCTTCGCCGGTGTCTCTGTGCAAGCACGTGAGACCTACGCAGAGAACCAGCCGTAAGTCATACAGCCCCATGCCAGTAAGATATCCATAGGGAATGTGAGTTCTTAAATACTATCGAATGGTATGATATTAACGCAAATCTCATGCCTGATTTATGATATCGCGGGACAATTGAGTGTGCCCTGTCGGATATCAGGCGAAACTCGTCCTTGGATACAGGGTGACGGTCAAATGCGAGACATTTCGGGCGATTCTCGACCATGGCGTTTACTATTTGAGTGGAAATCCAGGAAATTGGTCGTTTTGGGGGAGGGGGAAACCGCGAGAAATAGACCGACTGAGAGGTCGAATCAGTAATTCATGGACAGATTGTCAATCCGGGCTCAATTCGAAGTCAATTTCTTGACAAAATGTCATTTATAGATGCCACTTACCTGAAAATGAGAAGCGAGAACATCCTGGGCGCTTTGGTTTGGGCACTCTGAATACATATGTAGCAGGATCACGCCGGTGAAATGAAGGTACTTCGGGGATGTGACGATCTTGATTATCGACAGCGAGATCGAGGATCACGCTACAGGGGCAGGCAGCTTGGCTTCAAACTGATACTCGGGTTCCTGGTCTTGTCTGTCCTGAATCTCAGCGATCAGACGCCAGGTCTCCCGGAGACCATTGGGGCAGTGAGGCATCTCATGCTTGATTATCTTATGAAGACGGGGGAGCCTGTAACATGGTACTGCTGCGTACATATGGTGCTCCGTATGATAGTTCATATGCCAGTACAAGAACTGTACCACAGAATTCAAATAAATCGTGCGGCAACAGAGCCGATAGTCTTCCACCTCATCCTTTAGCCCGGCATGCTGGGCCTGGTTGCAGAGCCATTGAAGCCAGACTCCAAACGTCTTCGGAAAGGTGAAGACCAGCAGCACAATCCAGTAGCCAGATGCAACCGATGCCGCCGCAATGAGTAGGTGTCCGATCAGGAGGAATCTCTCCCAGTTGGTAAATGCACGCCGCCGCTCTGGATCGCTCTCCGGCAACAGGGAGGCGGTCCAGGCATTGCTCATATCGATAAAACCAGCAAATTTCTTCAGTTGGCCCCTGATCAAAGTGTCCGGGTATCGAAAATTTATAATGGACCAGTGCCAGAAGTTGCCGAGATCGAACCGCTGCGGCAGCACCACTTCCTGGTCATCGGGCGGATGCAGCGTGTATTTATGGTGCTCGGTGTGGCTTGCCCAGAACAGATGATGATTATGCCAGCCCAGGAAGGAAAATACCCAGAGAAAGAACTTGTTCAACCATCGCGTTTTGAAAACGGAATCATGGACTAATTCGTGGAAACCATTTACCAGGAACTGCCAGAGATGACCATTTACGAAAACCAGCATGGCGGTGACGTACCATGACCAATTCTTGGACGAGTAGATTGCGGCTCCAGCACTCACGGCCAGGATAAGAAGGAAGCCGAGTGTTTGCACGAAGCCCAGGAAATCGCTGCGCCGGTTCATTTCGCCCAGCTGCTCCCGAGTCAGCTTACACCGGTACCACTTCAGTCGCGTCTTCTTCTGTGGTGCATTGTACGCGGGACCTTCGGTCAGAACGTCCTCATCGGCAAGCACGTCCGGGTTGGGCGATGGCTTTGATAGGGGGGTACCCATGGAGGTGCTCCAGTTATCTCGATGTTCGGCCTGATTCTCTAATATGGATGTATACGGCGAGATAAGCTACAATCCCAGCGGTGTCAAGGAGTTTTGGGGAGCATGGATGTGGGGCCATTTGCAGC
>JABIQT010000284.1 GCA_018667995.1 Candidatus Latescibacterota bacterium | reverse complement strand
TCTAAAGTTCTCTTCGATCATGATGGCCCCTTCGGCAATGCGATACGCTTCAACCAGGGTTACATTTACGGGGCCGTCGAGCGGGAGGATTTCGACGAGACATTGCTGGACATTCGTGGCAGACGCCCGTTCACAATGATAGCCTGGGCCAAGTTCGTTGACAGACGGCACTTGGTGGCCGGCATCTGGGACGAAGGTGGCTGGGACAAGTATGACGGACGACGGCAGGTCGCGCTCTTCGCGGGCCTGTTTGGGCAAAAGGGAGCAATTGCTCATATTACATCGACAGGCTCAGCCTGCTATCCGCAGTCGACCATTAATGGTTCCCAATATGCCCGATGCCGTGCAATAGATGGCCAACCTTTCGAGAATGGGGAATGGGTCGCTTTGGCCATGACATTCGACCCCGAGCGGGGAGAAGTAGGTGCTTATCTCAACGGAACAATGACCCCGCTTTTTTTGAATGATCCAGTGGCTCAGAATGTCTTTCAACACAGAAACAGGCAGGCGGTTAACCCCTACCGATTTACCCTCCCAATCTTCTCGCCTCGCGCCTTTGTGCTCAAATTCAATGGCTACAATCTTGAGAAGAGCGGAATCAGCGAACACCGGCTGTCTATTGATCTGGACAAGCGCCGGATATCGTACGAGCAGGATAAACCAAGTGATGTGGATACAGAGACTTTTCGAGTCTTCTTTGACATTCTTCGGACCGGTGCCAGTATCCTGCCAAAGCCTGTCAAGATAGATAGCGATCACGACCGGACAGCAATAATACCAACCGATTCTGATGTCCGGTTGAACGATGAGATCTTGACAAGCCTGGAGATTCGAAGGGGGCGAAAATGGGAACAAGTAGGCGCGGCCGTAAGGCGGAAGATACGCGTAGGTGCCCCATTCACATTCGGCAGAGCGCTGGGCCTAGGGGCAGAAAAGATCAATGAAGGGTCGCACCTTTTCCTCGATGGCGTGGCCGTTTTCAACCGCGTTATGAAACAGGAAGAACTCAAAACATTGAGCTTCACCAGAAACAACGATGAGTGATTCTGCTTAGCCGCAGATCGCGTTCCTCGATGGCCAGATTAACCGGGTGGCTATGATCATGGAGGTGTTCTCGCGAACGCTGCACATTACGGTCGAAGATATTGCCCCAGTACGCGACCTGTGTCCTAAGGGGACGGTCAAGATTTCAGCGCTGCTCTGATGGGTGTTTGTGGCCAAGCGCATTTGAATCTTACCACCGAGGTGGTCTGCATCCCATTTGGTGTATTGATATCCATGCGGACTTAACCGGCTGCACCCCAGTTCGAACGACAGACCGTTAATTATGCCGGTTAGTAGAATGGCGAAGTTTCTGCATCAAGATTGTTGAAGGGATTGCTGCTTGGTATTCATGGTGTCAGAGTTGAATACATCTTGACCGATTGTCAGGCTGCTGCGGTAGGACGTTGCGTCACAGGAGGAATGCTATGCAGCAAGAAATAGAAAAAAAGTCAACTCATGGGTACCAGTTTGAGTCGTCCATTCCGGTTCTACGGATGCTCGACGAGGCCAGAGCGAAGGCTTTCTACATAGACTATCTGGGGTTTGAGATCGATTGGGAACATCGCTTTGAGGCGGCAACGACGAATTCGCCGCTCTATATGCAGATCCACCAGGGGGATGCGGTGATTCACCTGAACGGACATGCGGAACAGGACGCCTCAACTTCAGAAGTCCGGATTCCGGTTCGGGGTCTGGAAGACTACTGTGCATATCTTCGAGCAAAGAATGCTGATTATCCCAAGCCCAGTGTCGTGGATCCACGCTATAAGGGCACGAATACAGATATGAATATCTTTGATCCGTTCGATAACTATCTGGTATTCTGGGCGTTCGAGGACAGCGGAGGAGCTTGAGCGTTACCTCCTCTCCTTACCCGGACAGTACTGCGCATTTAGCATCGCGGTGCGGATCACTGGATGCGATCACGCGTGTTCCGATCTCCGATCTTCGGCGAACTTAGAACGCTCTTGCCGTATGAGGAGCATCGTTGATCTCAGGCTGTGGATAGTCTCGACGCCGCTATGAATCGCATCTCACTTCGGCGGTATAGCCCATTTGGTATAGGCACCTGGCATGCCAGCTTGGGTATGCGAGATCGCTCCAGTCGGACGGTTCTCTGTTTGCCGGTTCCCACGACAGAGATCCGGTCTATCTGGACTGGCTCGCCAATGCCAGCGGCAGTGAGCAGAGAGCGACGCCCGTTGGCCGGATACGGTCATATGAGATGCTCAAGATTCCTGGTGCACACAAATAAACAGGTACCCTATCATGACTGACTTTTTTGTTAGGTATAGACTGCGGTGTTCCTGAAGTTTACGGCGACCAGTCCGTTTGCATCCGATGTAATGCATGAATAGCAGCGCAGATTTACCCGTGTCCCCCTACCTCCTTATTTCCATGGGTAGGGGGCCGAGTGACTGATCATGACGAATTTTCGCAGTCCAATGCCGAAACCTAACCAGCTCATGATGAATTTCATGGGGAGATGTCACAGATTTTCTGGGAAGGACAGATACTGTGGTCAGGACGCGGCCAAACGGTCCATGAACTCGTATTAATGAAGACCCTATGCGGCCCGAACTAGTTCTGAAGGCCCCGCCTGACAAGGATGCAGTCTCATTCGGCAAGCAGGACTTGACAGATACTGGGCCTTCTCCTATGCTACTTTTTGGAGACATTCCCCGCCGTACACTCCGATATCGAACTCTCGATGATATACGGTAAATGGGCGGGATATTTGTCGAACAGGAACGGTCGCCCGAATCTTTTAATTTTCAAGATTACTACGAGCTGAATCCTAATGTAACGGTGCCAGATACGTCATATATTTGAATGGAATCAGGAGGATAGCTATGAACAGGACGACCAAGGTAGAGATATTCAAAGAAGATACCGATCATGGATTTTTGGGAGCGAATCAGAATTGGTGGTTTGATCCCTCATTCGAACATGCCTTTTCAATATTTGATCTGGATGGCTTCTATCCGGATCAGTACTTTGAAGCCGACCATGTTAACTCGGAAGTCGTCAATAATTATGTAACTGCCGTTCTCAACTTGGGGCAAATGATACTGGAAAGAGAAGTAACTTCCATTTTAGAGGTAGGGAGCGGTGGTGGATGGTTTACGGAAGCGTTTATCAAGAAAGGTATTGATTGTTTTGCGATAGAAGGAACGAAAGCCGGCTACGATAAATGCTTAGCCAGAGGAATACCTGAGAAATGTATTATGAGGCACGATGTAAGGATGCCTATTGTCTTAGATAGAAAATTTGACATGGTGCTTTGTACTGAAGTTGCCGAACATATAGAACCGCCGTTTTCAAGTCAATTGGTGGAGTATGTAAATTGTTTTGTGTAAGTGGCAATAGCGATTACCCTATTGGTAACAAGGAGGAGCTATGGCCCGACGCAAGCAAGAACCGAGTAAAATGGATGTGCTCATTGACGAACTTCTCAAGGACGGTGTGGATGCCGA
>JABIQT010001031.1 GCA_018667995.1 Candidatus Latescibacterota bacterium | reverse complement strand
TCTGTGCCCGTAGACACGATCGAGAAAATCGATCTACTCGATTTCTACACGGGCGATATCAGAGTGTGGCAAGATGAAAATCCCGTAGTCGTATTCGACCTGAAAACGAAGAATGATGTGAAGAAGTCATTCTACCGGTTCATTGGGAAGAGCACTTCCAGAATGAAATCGATCTGGATGAAGAAGATGCTGGCCGGCGAGTCGGATCCGCCTATGACCATGGCCTCGGAAGCGGAAATGCTGGCGAAAGTTGCTTCCACCCCAGGGGCAATTGGCTTCATCAGTGGCGTGCTTGTGGCAGAGAATGTGAAGACCTTGATCATCATTGATGTGGACGACGGATAGCGGCGCCGTACCCACCTGATTCACACCCCCTAAAAACGAGCAGCGAACCTCCATCATGCGTTTTCGCGATCTTAGTCTGGGCAACAAGCAGCGTGTCGGATTCGCCATCATCCTGGCTATCATGGTGGGCGGCAATGCCTTTACCCTCAACGAAATGGCCGGCCTCAAGTCTGGACTCGATGATGTGACGGCCAATCGCCTACCTGTCGTAATCGCCATTGGCGAGATAAACCTGAATACAACCCTCCTGCGTCTCAATCAACTTCAATACACGTTTACAACCGAAGAAGCCGGTCGGGACGTACTGGCGGAGGCGATGATCGCCCTGATCGATAAGATCGGAGAGGGTGTGGATACCTATGAAGCGATCACTGTATCATCGGACGGTCTGTCTCTGAAGTCGCAAGCCGAGAGTACGCTCTATGACGGATTCATAGATAAGTGGGAAGCCTACCAGGATTACAGCCTTTCGTTCTACGAACTCACCCAAACCGGCAAAAACGCAGAGGCTGTCGCCCTGCTTAACGGTGAAGCGCGTGATGTGTTCAACAATTTCAGCTCAGACCTCATATCCCTCGTTCAACTCAATCAAGCCGATGCCCTGAATGCCGCAGCCCAGGCAGGCGAATCCTTCCAGGCCGCTCGCAATGTGGCCCTGCTCCAGGTCGTCGTCACGTTCCTGCTATCCATTGTAATCGTAATGGGACTTGTCCGCTATATAACGGTGCCGATACACCAATTGGAGCAAGCAGCCGGTGATGTGGCAGAGGGCGATCTTACGGTGCATCTTGATATCCCGGGCAAGGACGAAATCGGGAGAATGGCGGGATCGTTCAACCACATGACGGAAGCGCTTCGCAGTGCCAGGGAGCAGCGTATTCAGCAGGAAGAGGCGCTCAGGCGTCAGAATGAAGATCTCGAGCAGGCCATGCGCGATCTCGAGGAGACTCAGCATCAGCTGGTCATGAAGGAGAAGATGGCATCGCTGGGTGATCTCGTGGCCGGTATCGCACATGAGATCAACAACCCCATTGGCGTGATCAACGGCTCCGCAGATGTTTCGCGACGATGCGCGGAACGTATTGATGCCCTCGTTACGGAAGGTGCCAATTCGGATGATCTCAAAGGGGACCCGCGGTATGCCCAATTCGTGAACATGCTTAAAGAGAATATCGGTGTCATCACGACTGCAGGCGACAGGATCGCTACGATCGTCAAGAGTCTCACTATATTTGCGGGACTGGATAAAGCGGACTATCAGCGGGTGGACATCCATGAGGGACTGGACAGCTGCGTCACCCTGTTGGAAAACGAACTCGGTAATATTCAGGTCGAGCGAACGTACGGAGCTATTCCCGAGATCGCCTGTTATCCAAGCCGCCTGAACCAGGCATTCCTGAGTCTCATGCGCAATGCCGTGCATGCTCTGGATGGCAAGGGTGTACTCGGTATCAAGACGTCCCTGCAGGAAGAGAAAGTGTTAATAGAGATCTCAGACACGGGACACGGAATTCCAAAGGACAAGCTGGACACCATTTTTGATTTCGGATTTTCATCGGACGGAGAGCGCGTCAAAATGCGATCGAGCTTATCGTCGGTATACCAGGTCGTTCAACGACACCACGGTGAAGTCGACATAGCCAGCGAACTGAATGCAGGCACCACCGTTTCAGTACTACTACCGTTGAATGATTCCCGAAGTCAGGAATAGACACCTACCAGCGCGGCAGGAAACGTGGTGTGCGTTCACAATACCGTTGGTAGGCTCCCCCAAAACGGTTTAGCAGCTCACGCTCCTCCACAGGCACCAGTAGCACCACCCACACGATCGACAACACCGCCACGATGTACAGAGCCAGATAATTCGCAAAGAAGGCGTATGCGAAGAATGCGATCACCAGTTCGATGTAGCGTGGGTGACGGACGCGCGCATATATGCCTTCGGTGACCAGATCGTCCTCATCGGCTTGCGCTTGTAGTTCTGATATGCCAACCAGCGTTCTGTTGGAGAACTGCTTCGCCTGCTTGAACCGGATAACTCCAGCCACTCCGAAACAGATCACCGAAACGATGATCGTCCAAGTATTCGTGCCATATTCCGTGCTCAGTATGGTATATCTGTAGAACCAGACACCCCAGGCCATGACTATCATGGCGGGCAGATGGATTCCGAGTG
>JABIQT010001029.1 GCA_018667995.1 Candidatus Latescibacterota bacterium | reverse complement strand
CTTGACCAGGGCCTGATCGTGCCAGACTCGTATTCCATCTACCCCCTCGAGACGTGCAGCCATCTTACCAATACGCTCATCTATCATGAGCTTCTTCACGCCAGGGTGGTCCATCCAGAGATTGATACGCTGCGTGAAGACGTGCTCATTTCCGGCCTTCTTTCCCGGGTCGGATTCGTCGAACGGCAATCGACGACCTTCCCGTTTGTTCATTGCCTCGTCGATGGATTCGCGCCAAACGGCTAGTTCCGATTCATTGAGAAAATCCTCAACAAGAAGAAAGCCGTCCTGGCGGTAACCGTTAATCTGTTGGTCTGACAGACTATGATTCATAGTTCTTGTTCCTCGAGTCTATCGGGCAGGAAGGCGAAATCATCCTGCGATGAATCTGATCTCCGAAACTGCATGTCAACATAGGTACGGTACAATCCTTTGCCGGCCAGTAGTTCGTCATGGGTGCCCGATTCTTTGATACGACCCTTGTCCAGGACGAGGATTCGGTCGGCGTGTCTGACGGTGGACAGACGGTGTGCGACTATAAGTGTAGTGCGGCCCATACGCAACTGGGACATGGCCTGGTGGACCAAGGCTTCTGACTCAGAATCAAGAGATGAGGTAGCTTCATCCAGTAGGAGAATCCGTGGATTCTTCGGAAGTGCCCTGGCGATGGCTATCCGTTGCCGCTCCCCGCCGCTGAGCTTGACTCCCTTCTCACCCACGCGTGCATTGAAGCGACCCGGCAACCGATTGATGAAATCTATGGCATTGGCCATTTCGGCCGCTTCCTCGATTTCCTGATCCGTCGCCTCGAGCCGACCATAACGGATATTCTCGCGAACAGAATCGCTGAACAGGTGGACGTCCTGTGCGACCAATCCGATCTGTTCGCGTAAATCCTTGATCAGCAATTCCTTTACATCGTGCCCGTCCACGGAAACGCATCCTGATTGCGTGTCGAAGAACCTGGGGATAAGGTGCGTGAGTGTGGTCTTTCCGGCACCGCTGGGTCCTACCACCGCAAATGTTTCACCAGGTGGTATGGAAAAAGAAACATTCTCCAATACTGGCGTTCCCGGCTCATAGTGGAAGGAGACGTGTTCAAATGCGATTCCTCCCTCTATAGACGCGAGCGATATGGCTGTCGTGCTATCAGCGATCTCGGCCTCAGTCTCGAGTAGCTCGAAGAGTCGTTCTGACGCTCCGGCCGCGCTATTGACCGTTGAGTAAAGGCCAGAGATACCTGCCACGGATCGCGCTATATTGAAAGCGTAGAAAATGAAAGCTACCAGGTCACCCGTAGTCAGTCTACCCTCGAGGACCTCAATGCCTCCAAACCAGAATATCGTAACCATGGCAAACAGGAAGAGCATACCGATTATCGATGAAAATACCGCGGTAACTACGACCCGTTTTCGCGCCGTGTTGAAGAGATCCTCAGTAGCGTTTGTATACCGAGTTGTTTCGTAACTCTCTCGAGCAAAAGCCTTTACAACGCGTATGCCAGTCAGTGCTTCTTCCGCAACAGCTGTCGTCTCCGCCAGCCGGTCCTGTACGCTTCGGGACAGCACGCGAATTTTTACACCGAGCTGTCGACTGATGAGCATGACTATGGGAATAGTCACAAATATCACGATGCTCAAGCGCCAATTTAATAGCACCATCAACGCGATTGAGCCCAATAGCGAGAATCCGTGCATGAGCAAATCGATCAGCACACGGGTCACAGCCTGGCGTACGGCTCCAACGTCATTTGTAAGTCGTGATGTGAGCTCGCCCAATCGATGGTCGGCGAAGAACCGTAATCCCAATTTGTGCAGATGGGTGTACACCGTCTGCCGCAGATCTGTCACTACGCGCTCGCCGACCCATTCTATCTGGTAATGACTACCAAATGAAATAAGAGAGGAGAACACAAACAGGAGCAACAGTCCGACGGCAAGCCGGTCCAGAAGATCGCGGTTTCCTTCATGAAATACAGCATCCAGCAGGGATCGTACGCCCAGAGGAATCACGAGCCAGACCAGAGTGGCAAGTAGCGTGAGGCAAAGACCTGTAAGCATTCTGTAGCGGTACGGATAGCTGAATACTATGATTCGCCGCATGGTATGCCAAAGGGTAGCAGGAGAGCGATTCTCGTCTTCTGGGTCCCCTTCACCGGAATCCTTGATTGATTCCTGGGAACCATCCCCTTGATGTTTGGGCATATTGATGCTCCGAATTTCCGGATAAGCTGGATCTGCTGCAGTCTGAAGTTGACTCTGGTATTTTACGAAGACGATGTAGCAATTGAATATCAGATTCGAGAAGATTCGGTCAGTCAGAGTAGCGATATAATCAGATGTTATTCATGCGTCGCAGGTGGCCAGACTAGTGGAAATGCGTCGCAGGCAATGGGGTCACCCAATTCGAGACCGCCGGTTATGGTGGGAGAGATCTCCCAGTCGCGCCCCGCAAACCTCGCATCATCACCGCACCATCTTGTCGCCAGTACCCGCCTGGATCTCGAGAGTGAGGCATTTCCGGCCGCTCCATGAAGCGCCAGCATGTGAAATACGATGCAATCTCCCGGCTCGAGATTCCAATTCAGAATCTCATAATCGTTGGGATGTTCGTCGATACACGGGACATCCTCATAGGCTATCCCTTCGTTCATTGGAATCACGTCCGGATTCGAGAGTGCATAGTTGCTCTCTGTTGCGAATTTTCGCGGCACGAACCAGCGTCCCCAATTGTGCGATCCACGAACGAACTGCACGCAGGTTTCCGCAGCAACGGAGTCCAACGGCATCCAGATGGAGCAGACCTGGCGTCCGTTGATGGGATAGTAAGGTTGATCGTGGTGCCAGGGCGTCTTCTTAAGAGCGCCCGGTTCCTTGATGAGCAAGTGTTCGTGGTAGAACACCGCCGTTTGAGACATCATGAGTGCAGCAACCTGTCTTCCGGCGGGGGAGTCATTTATATAGTTCACGAACTCGGGGATTCTGCGCCAGTTACAGTAGTCATCAAAGAAGCCACCAGCGTCAGCATCTCCGGACTTGACGGTCCCGGCATATGCGCTCGGCTCTCGAACATTGCGCTCGACGCCGGCTGTAACGACGTCAACCCACTCTTTGTCGAAAGCTCCTCTGATACAGATTGCGCCATCTCTTTGATACTGGCTGATATCTGAGGTCGAAACCGTGCGATTCGGACTGGACATTCTCAATGTGCTCCCATGTACATATTGGTGTGTACCGTACCTATCCAGGTAAAGAATGGATATCCGTAT
>JABIQT010000391.1 GCA_018667995.1 Candidatus Latescibacterota bacterium | reverse complement strand
CCCAACGGTCGGTACGACGGTGTCGACGATTTTCTCGTAGAACTGCACGGCCCGCTCGGTGCAGTCCGCCGTCAGCCCACCGACGATCTTGGGCGTGTTGCGCAGGCCCCACTCCGGGTTACCGGGGTCTATCCGCTCTGGCGAATAGGCCAGGCTGAAGTCGATGCCCGCTGTGAGCCCACTCCCATCCTCGAGAAGGGGCCTGACCGTGTCTTCGGTCGTCCCCGGGTAGGTGGTCGATTCGAGGACCACGAGCGAGCCCGGCTGCAGATGCTCTGAGACGGTCCTGGTAGCAGCCTTGACGGCTCCCAGGTCAGGCGTTCCGTCCTCGTCGAGAGGGGTCGGGACACAGATGACGATGACATCCGAGTTGCCTATGCAGGCTGAATCCCCCGAAGCAACAAAACCAGCCCCAAGCATGTCCGCGATATCGGTCGAGTCAAGGTCGTCGACATGTGATGCCCCTTCCATCAGGCTGGAAACGACGGACTGATTGGTATCGAGACCGGTTATAGCGAGCCCCGATCGGCATGCCTCCTGGGCAAGGGGAAGACCCACATAGCCAAGACCGACGACGGTCACTGAACTGGTCATCTGATCAACTCGTATGAGAGCATCGGCGATACACCCTACATGTCGCCTCGCCCCGCATCACCGCCATCATGCAACCTGGTTGCGGAAAAGCTTACGATGCCTTTGCAGCACCGAACTCGACCATGAAAGGCTCCCGAGTCGCCCATTCACTGCAACAACCTCAGTAGCACATATCGGAGGAGTTACAACCCTCATCAAGTCCTCGCCGCTGAACCGCACTAACAGTCGGCGTAGCCAGGCACGTGCCCCTCCGCCAAACCTCTTAGCTCCGCGCAGCCACTCATGAGAGGAAACCTCGACCGATCACAAGTAGTCCCCACCCTTCAAGTTCCTCCTATGTTATAAGAACTCCTATGTTATAAGAAGTCGCCAGTGACCAACACGATCCTTTCCGATTATCCCCGTTCCGTGACATCCGACGGACGAGTAGTATCCCTTCGGACACTAAACACTTTCTGCCATAACTCGGCAACGATAATAAATCGCCTTGGTACGCGGGGCGACTCCAAGAGTTACTACCGTGACCAATACGCGCTTAATGCAGGAATACCCGAGGCTGAACAGGTTGTCTTTGACAGCGACACCTCGGCAACGGTATCGAAGAGGATTCTGCATTTCATATTCAGCAACCACCAGTTGCAACCTGAGGCCCGAATCTTGGACGTAGGTTGTGGTCGTGGATTGCTTTTGCGGGAATTCGCCCGCCATAGCGAGACGTACCGAATTGTCGGTATAGAGCCAAACCAGACAGCAATGCTTCTGTTGCAGGATGACTTTGAACTTTCGAAACTAGAACTCTATAAGGATCTATCCGATTACGGATTAGAGGACAATCTTGACCTAATTCTCCTAACCAACGTAATCGAGCACGTCGAAGATCCTAAGCCGTTCCTCGAACAGGTCGTGCAACTGCTCAAGCCTGGAGCCCTGCTATTTGTCGGAGCTCCAAATTTCGAAAACAATCCACTAGATCTATTAATTGCCGATCACTTGACACGATTCACTCCGCGCACCATATCAGTACTATTTTCTTCCGTCGGCCTCACAATAGTAGCATCCGTTACAACCGAAACCAATGTTGCTATGTGGTGGCTCTTGAGAAAGTCAACACGCCCTATTGAGTCCAAGGTCCAGCTGAGTCAGCTAGACGATGCACATATTGCAAGGGAGTATGCCATCGCCGAGGCAAATCAGAACTGGTTAGACATCTGTCTCGAAACAACTGCTAGAGCGATCAACGACGCCAAGCGCCGAGGTATTCCAATTATTCTTTACGGGACTGGTAGCCTTTGGCCTGGAATGGTCGCTCTCGATTACTCACTGGAAACTGATATTGACTACATTGTTGACGATAACCAGAGTTACTGGAACACCCAACGGTGGGGCCATACTATACAACGCCCATTTGCGACTTACATCCACATTGAATTGCAATCATTATCCGTGATATGTTCCAATCCTTGTTACTCTACGCGAATCGCTGGCAACGTGCGTCGGTTCTCTCGAGGAAGTTCAGTCATCGCAGGGGCTTGCGCTCCATTGGCACCCATAGAAGCATCGGAGAAGCACAGAGAACGTGACATTAATTATCGAATCTAATCTATAATTGAGTGAATTGACGTTCAGTCAAATACTTGTTACATTATAAGACCACAACTGCCGCAACTATGGGAGCGATCATTCTACAATTTCAATCAACTTCCGAGTAATGTAGACACTCTCTATACCTTGTGGCTTAGACCGTACATCCCTTTGGTGAAATCGTTTTACAAGAAGATCAGGCTCGTTGAATCCAACCAATGCACGTAGGGACGTAGAACCCGAAAGGCGCGGATTGATCTCAAACACAATGACCTTATTCTCAACCACTCGGCACTGAATATTGAGAGGCCCGGTTGATAGAAGTGTCTCGGCAATATTTCGGCATTGTTCTACGATATCTAGATAACCACCTATTCGGCCCTGGCTGATACCGGAACTGACAATAAGCTCCGCGCCGAGATCCTGTCGTTTTGATATATTTCTGATTCGGATAGCGATATTCAAATTCGTAGTTAGGTCGCGATTTAGGGCCACTCCACCCACATAGACGCCATCTCCATCATGGAGTATTCCCACCGAGAACTCGGAGTCCGTCTTTCCAATATATTCTTGAAGGATATAGGCCGGACTTTCCGGTTTGAGTTTCAGATATCCAAACAGATTTCGTATTTCTTCGTAATCTTGAGCGATATATACGCCTCTCGATCCACCACCGTTCTCCGTAGGTTTAAGAATATAGGGGTAATTATCTAACCTATTAAGTTCGTACGGTGTATCGCCACTATAGGATTGAGGAACAGGAATGCCAAGACGGAGCATATGGTTCTGAATACATACCTTGGTACGGCACCATTCAATCAACTCCCTTCTCTGGATCGGAACACAAACGCCGAGATCAATGAAAGACTCCATATTTTCGGCGAATACAAATAGCTCTGCATCACTACCAGGAAACAGAACGTCGACGTTCCAGTGAGAGCAGAGTTTCAACACACTTGGCAAATACTCAGGCGACGTGGCATCAGGTAGTTGAGCAAATCGACCATCAAGTGCTAGGCCATCCATACACTGATGACGGTCTGTACCATATATTCTATAATAGCCAGGGGCACCGTTCTCCGCCATTACGAGAGCCTTCAGAATCTGCGAACCGTTGCCATTACCACCAACGGCAGTAACAAGCACATTGATCATGATTCCTCTGATACAACGGTGCCAACTAGCGTTCCTTGAGGCGCTCGCCTAGCCAGGACCTCTAGTACCGATGAATGCACCGAACCCTCCGCAGACTCTAAGTCTACTGAATCATTCTCAATGTTGTAACGAATAATCTCAACGGTTCGCTCACTTGGGTCAAAAAGAGCGAAGGAGCCATATCGGCCATCGTCACGTGGAAGTCCACAACTGCCAACGTTTATCAGAGTAGTAGATCTTAGCTTGCGAATAAAAGGACGATGAGTATTTCCCATGAATACGTAGTCATATTCATTGTTCAAGGAAGACAACTCCGAGTCTGGATAGACGTATCCGTGAGTTGGCTCAAGGATGCTTCCATGAATATACAGTACTCTTAAACCAAAGGTCTCACGTTCAATCTTGATTGGCCAGCGACTGATATATCTAAGTTGGACATCACTCATTATGCTCCGCACAAAACCCAGTTGATATATCTCTTCTTGACAGTCATCACTACTAGCCTTGATAATCATATCCTCATGATTACCAAGAATGCACTTCACATAACTATCCCGCCCCATCAACCGATCAAGAACATCCAAAGAGGGCACGTATCCGACTGCGTCTCCTAAGAAATAGAGTTCATCCACTCCAACCTCATCAATTAGGGCGATCGCTCTCTCGTACGAATCGATATTCCCATGAGCATCGGATAATATCCCTATCATTGTCTAGTCCAAGTCTAAGATGCGATGGTTATCACTAGATTTCCCATCATTGGCTAACTACTGGAAACACACCGACATCTACTCTCCAAGATTGGTCAACTCTCACTTAAAGCCTTCGTTGGACAAGATTGTCTCACATGTCCTTCCAACAGTACTTCGATCATGGTGTTCAACTACCCACTGCCTCGATGCACTGCCAATCGTAGCGCGCGTTTCGGGGTCGCGACACAATTCGATCTTCTCACTGACTTCCTTAGACGTCTCAGCCTGGATAAATGGGTGACCATATGGATGCATGGCATCCATTACTTCCTTATTCACGTGATTGATCACCGGTTTTGCACAAGAGGCGGCCTCAAGAGACACCAAACCGAACCATCCTCCAAACTGGTCAACGACTATATCTGAAGCCTGGTACAGGAGGACGAGTTCGCTCCAGGTGAATCCCTTCTCAGACCCTGAATGTAACCAGGTGACGTGACTCTGTAGACCCAAATCATCAATTATCGATATCGCTAATGCCTGATCTGGCGAAGACCCGCGATCGATTAGAGTCAAATTGACATCTATTCCCTGATCTATCGTTTCTACCAATCCCTGAAACAATATGTCATTTCCCTTCCATCGGCCGATTTCAAAGAGGGTCGGATCTCGAGACAATATCATCCGTGTTGGATGAAAGATCTCTAGGGTGCTTGGCTGTTTCAGCGTTACTGGTACGGCACTTGGAGCGAATAGATCCGTATCAATCGGCTGGGGCAAATCTGCACTCAGGGAGCAGCCAAGTCTATTGGCTGCATCAACAAGCGGAGCAAACGGTGCGCCCCATATTCCTGATGCAGCCCGTATTCCTTTTCTGAGGTGTAAGGCAACTATCGCGGCGGATACGTCACCTGCCCCACGAGTCCTGAGTGAACGCGTCCGAATCGGGAATGGCCCTGAGGTCAGGTCCCATCCGCTCGGTATAAAGAAGAACCTGGTCTGGGTGTACTGGGCAAAGATTGGCCCTAGCTCGGTTGCCAAGATGACATCGTACTCGGCCATTAGCCTGGTTATCGGAGCCTTGTGAGGTCTGATAATCGCTTTTCGGGTTGCCCAAGGGCCAACCTCGACAAAACCCCGGTCTCGAACTGCCAACTCATCAAGCAATGACCGCGGAAGCGTTTCCTCGTCAAGAAATAGCCTGACCTCGTTCTCTGAGTTCTCTCTGAGGCCCATGGCCAACTGGTACAGATACGGCCCATACAGAGCTATTCTCATTATTGATTCAGCGCTTTCGGTAGATCCGAGTCATCGCGAGATCCGGGCTAGGTGTACGACATCTGGAAACCTGGTTCACTGCTGGCCAATCGTTGAGATCAACGCCGCTACTACGCGATCAACCTCAGACGTGGACATATTGGCGACTAGGGGCAACGTCAACGTCTGGTTGGCATACCGTGTGGCGTTCGACAGACCATCGGAACGAATGCCTTGGCTGCAGAACGCCGGATGCTGATGGCACGCATAGGTGCCGATCGTGGTTTCAATACCCATGGAATCCATGTTGGCTATAGCCGCGTTACGGTCAATCTCATCATCAAGCAACACGACATATGACTGATAAGACCATGTCTCCTCCGCTGTCGCAGTCCGAACTGATACCCCCGACACCTTTGAAAGGGCGTCGTCGTACCGATTAGCGGTTAACCGCCGATCAGAGAGAATAGACTCAATTCGACGCATCTGTGATAGTCCCAGTGCAGCCTGGATCTCAGTCATGCGATAATTGAATGCTGGTTCAACGAACTCAGGAACCTTGCCCTCAATCCTTACAAGGCCATGGTTCCTGCGCAGCCTCAGTTGGTCTGCCAGATTCGCGTCGTTCGTCGTCACCATGCCGCCTTCACCACACGTGACAACTTTTCGTGGATGGAAACTGAAACACCCCATTTCGCCATGTGCGCCACACTCCCGTCCTGCCCGTGATGCTCCAAGTGAGCATGCCGCATCTACAACCAGGTGAAGGCCAGCATCAGCTGCTAGACGCTCCAGTGCCAGATAGTTTGCTGGTTGGCCAAATGGGTCAACCGGCAAGATGACGCGTGTTCTGGGACTGATCAGAGTACGGGCACTCTCAGGATCCATAGCGAAGTCAGCATGGCCAGAGTCAACAAACACCGGAGTGGCGCCAGTTTGGATAACGGCATTGGCCGTGGCTGGAAACGTGAAATCTGGTATCAAGACCTCATCTCCGGGCCCTACTCCGCAAACTACTAGAGCGAGATGGATTGCCGTCGTTGCTGAGGTGGTCGCAACGGCATGGTCAACCCCAACCCGTTCCGCAACTGACCTCTCAAATTCGCAGACGTAGGGTCCTGCCGTCAACACCCCCGACATGAGAATGCGTTCAATATCACGTCTTACGTCTTCAAACTCCAGATCCGGAGCAATCAAGGGAATTCGCTTCTTCACGATCCATGATCCGAGTCTTCAAGTAGAGCCTGAATCCTCCATACCAAATCAAGCGCCCTAAGCGCTCCGTGCCCGTCAACCTCACACTCATGAATACCCATTACAGCATCTACAAAGTGCTGAAGTTCTGCCAGCAACGGTTCGGTCCTGCGTACAAACACCCGCCTGGTTTCCACATCAAGGGCATACCGGCCACCGGTCGAATCGCCACCCTCAACACCCTCGATTCGGCCCTGTCGATAGATCAATAGTTCCTGATTCGGGTAGTCAACGGCAAAGAACCGATCCTTGGTCGTTACCTCAAGTTGTCTTATTTGGTTCTGTGTTATCCGACTTGCCGTCAAAGATGCCAGCCTTCCGTCAAGGAAAGAGAGCAGGGCAGTCGCGTGATCGGTTCCATTTGGTCCCTGAATAGCACGAGCATCAACTCCGGCGATCTGGCCACCCATTAGGTACAACACGATGTCCAGGTCGTGAACCATGAGATCCATAACAACATCAATGTCAGTTACCCGTCCGCTGACCGCACTCATTCGCCGTGCGTTTGCGACAAGTACGACTCCATCCTCAACGAGTGCCTTGAGTTGACGGACAGCCGGGTTGAAACGCTCAATGTGCCCGACCTGAAGCACGACTTCGGCCGAGTCGGCAGTCGCCACAAGCAACTCTGCTTGTTCTCGGTCTAGAGCCAGTGGTTTCTCGACGAGGCAGT
>JABIQT010000665.1 GCA_018667995.1 Candidatus Latescibacterota bacterium | reverse complement strand
TCCGCGATCCGCGACCGGGCAGCCAGAACAGACATGCCGTTTGGCAGCCTCCAATCATCATTATGCACCCAATCAACAAGTCCCTGTAGATCTACGTCACCGCCCAATACATCATGGAACTGCTCGGCAGAATGACCCGTAACTATTACGAATCGTTCTATACCTACCTTGGCGGCCGTTAGTATAATTCGTTTGAGTAGCGGCAAGCCAGCCAAGTGTAACAGTGGCTTTGGTATGCTGCCGGTTACTTCCTGCAGTCGGGAACCTGCTCCCGCTGCAATTATAAGTGCTGTCTTGACCACTTCGATCCTGTTGTGCTGTTCGGCAAATCGGCGAAACCCTCTATTTATTCACAGAGTTTCGCCGATTCGATTGGATGATCCATCTGATGTAAGAACGTTGTGCTACTGTCGTTAGAAAATAGTCGAGAACCCGAGTGAGGCATTGACTCTGGACCGGTTAGAAAACACGATATCTCTGACATAGTCCACCTGCACTACCACGGCAGATCGACCGGTCAAGAAGCAACGCAGGCCTCCACCGCCATCAACAAGCACGGGATTTCTTCCTGTGCGCAGTTCAACTCCGGTCCCAACACCGATAAATGGAACCATAGCACTGCTCAGACCTGTAACATTGTACCGATAGAAGGCACCGAGCCGCAGGGTTTCAAACGAGGCCTGCTCCTCTGTATCTTCCGACTCACCCAGTAAGGAACCATTAATCAGCGACTGACGACCTGGCCCCAGACTCGGCGTCACGTTTCGTCTGGCTGAGACGCGCCCTGAGTAGCTCGGAGCAGGCGCGCTCCGCTCCCGCACCGACTCCTGTATGTCCGTGCCTGTAGGACTAACTACAGAAAGAACACCACCAAACTCGTGTTCTTTCGTTACGAAGTAACCTGCACGAAGCGACATGGACTGTGACATGCCCTGATTGGAGGTATTCTGCCCAATGCTCTGCACCTCAATATGCCCGGGGACGACGAGTTGCCGATCCGACGCCCGCCTGGCTCCACCTGTTTTACTCACTGATGACAGACCCAGCATTGCGGTGCTGATCACCTGCTCCGGTCCATTCAAATGATTATCGGTGCTCTGTGTCCGGGAAATCGTCAATGCCGCAGCCGGCGATCGTCGAGCAAGCGGTCTGACGTTATTATGAACGTCAACGGTCGACTGAGTGACCACAGGTGGCGTTCCGTGAAAGGCCTCCATTGGTGACATTTCAATAGCTGCCACCGACGGGATGCTTATCTCCGGTGCGACCATCACTGACGATTGCGGGCCGGAATCCAATTTTAGGATCGAGACCTCCGGTGACTCAGGATCGTAGTCTGCAACCCCCACGACGTCATTCACCATTTCCAAGACAGGTATATGGAAGAACGGAAGAACGCTGGCGGAACCACAAAGCATGAGAACCAGCATTCCCTTTCGGCTTAAACCGTATTGATTTCCGCCAAAATCCCCCAGCACCTCCTTTATGCGTACAGCAGTCAAAGATGCTGACTTCGCCAATTCAAGAACCCCTCGCCATCCGCGAGAAACAGGCCCTTCGGCTACCTTCAGGAGACTGGAAGCGTAACTGTGTGGCCGACGTGAAACATCAACCACCGCCATATCGCATGCCCTCTCGGCCTCGCTATCAATCCTTCGCCCAACATACCAGACAAGGGGATGAAAAAAGAAGCAGACTTTCACGATCTGTACGAGAAATAGTGTCAAGTGGTCTCGGCGACTGTAGTGCATGAGCTCATGCAGGAATACTTGTTTGAGCTCTTGAGGAGTTAAATCAATCATGCACCAGGAAGGCATAACTACGATCGGACGCCCGACCGCAATGAGCGTCGGACCAGCGAAATCATCAGACATTCTTAGATCGACATGCTTGGTTATTCCTGCCAATTCCTGGCACCGTGAAAATAGCGCTTCTACCCAGGGCACCGGAATCGGTAATGTTTGTCGGGCCCGGGTAGCAACTACCAGGTATCCTGCCGCTTTCCAGACCGCCGCACCCAGCATGCATGTTACCCATATTATGGCCACTCCGCCGTACAAATACTGTCCCCAGGTCTCGGCCGATCCCAATGATACTGTCAATGCCGCTGAGCTATCTCCCTGCATGGCGGCTACTGGAAGGGGAAGCGGGCCGCGCAGGGGAATTGCCACCGAAATCAATGGCTTAACGATCACAAACAACCAGAGAAGGTGTCGAATTCTTGGAGAAGCGTTGGGATTGATTCTCAGTCCAACCCAGACTATCAATCCCAGAAGCAAAGCCTCTATGCTGGGCAGGAGAAACGTGTCTGTAATGCTGCGTCCTAGAGAATCAAGCTCAGACAACACCAGTACGGTGTCAGTCATTAGTCGGCCTCTTGGATTTTCCGGTCCAGGAGCTGCCTCAATTCCGAGGCCTCGTCCGGAGTGAGCGAATCAGAATCTATCAGATGCAACATGAGAGATTGGCGCGAGCCTTCAAACAGACGGTCTACAACCGCATTGACGGTCTCCTTTCGGATACCGTGCGATTGCACTAATGCGCTATAGACGTAGGCGCGACCGCAAGTCGTGTGCTCAACAAACCCCTTTTGGGTGAGTATCGTCAACACGGTCTGGACCGTAGTGTAGGCTAATGGCCGAAAGGCCCCGAGATCGTCTACGATCTGTCGCACTGTTGCCGTTCGATATTTCCAAACGATTTTCATGACATCAAGTTCAAGGTCCGTTAGTGCCGATATCTTTTGTCGTCCCATCCTCTATAGCCCTCCGCGACATTACTGCATAGTCAGACGTCCGTATAAACCATCCTACTTACCGATATTTAGAAATCGTGTCAACTAAAAAAGTAGTAGCTGGAGGCGCATATGTGGTCGGCTAATATAAATAGGAATATATCTTCTTATATTTAAGATCCACATCACCGTGTCAGGGGGTATGACACTCCAGCTCGAGACCATAGTGAAGATAAACCTATTGATCAGCCATCAATAGCGGAATATATTCCGCAGTGTTCACAGGGAAAAATCTATACTTGAATAATCCCCCATCCGAAGGACGATTGAAGGTCTACCCCATCCGCACTATGTCTGATCCCATCTACTTTATCTCCGACGCTCATTTGGGCGCTGCCTCTCAGCAGGCTGAGTCCTATAAAACGGAACGCCTCCTGCCTTTTCTACGAGGTTTGCGCGGTCGGACTAAACTGCTCTATATCGTGGGTGATTTGTTCGATTTCTGGTTCGAATATCGGACGGTCATACTCAAACAGCATTTTGCCGTTCTTCATGAGCTGGCCGGCCTTGCAGAAAGTGGCACCAGAATAGTGTATCTAGCTGGCAACCATGATTTTTGGCTAGGGTCGTTTCTTGACGAGCAGGTTGGCGTAGAGACGGTCTATGGACAGCTGGAAGTCTCCCATCAGGGCAAGAAGATGCTAATCTGCCACGGAGATGGTCTGATTTCCAAAGACTGGAACTACCGTCTCATGCGCAAGATCCTTCATAATCGCTTGAATATCTGGCTCTTTCAATGGATCCATCCAGATGTGGCCGTTTGGCTGGCGCGTACAATCTCGGGTGCAAGTAGAAGACATGCGGCCCCCTCATCATGGAGCCCAGTCCAGGCGTACAGGGAACTCGCAAAAAAGCACCTTAAGGAACGATATGACTGTGTGGTTTTCGGTCACGTGCACAAACCGGACCTGCAGAAGGAAGGCGACAAAATCTATCTGAACCTGGGGGACTGGGTCCGCTTTTTTACATTTGGAATAATGGTCGACGGAGAGCTACGCCTGGAGTCCCTTGAGGACACAGAGACACCATAATGGTTGCGATACCGCGCCCTATCTTGCTAAAGCAAGAATCTGTTTGGGCCTCAAGAAATAGCGTAGAATGCCCTTTCCCACGGCCGGATTCCCGTCAAAATCAATGGCCAGCACGGCGCTCTTCTTGAAATCTATGTGGACCGAATCATCACCCGCGATCATAGCAGAGGCCAACTCACTTAAATCAGGTTCATGCCCCACACAGACAACCTTCGCTTCATCCTGATTCTGCACCAGCCAGTTAATAACACCATCTACTGTAAAATCGTCACCCAGGAGATCACTTCTCTCAATTGGAGATGCCCACTCGTACTCTTTGGAGATAATCTTCGCTGTTTGGAGAGCCCTGAGTCTGGGACTTGATACCAGATAGTCAAAGGAAATTCGCATGCGAATCATGGCGCGCGACATCTCATGCTGCTCAGTTTTCCCGGTTTCAGACAAGGGGCGCAAATCATCGTCAGGATAGGCTGACCAACTGCGAACTTCGGCTTTTGCGTGCCGCACGAGTAAGAGCCTCATAGTTCTTCCCCCGGCCTTGTACATTGTGCACGGTCATCCGCTTCTCTTATTCCGAGCCCGGGGCTATCCGGCAGTACCAGCTTTCCATCTTCCACCCCCACACCAATGTATGGGTCATTTGCTATTAAGAGGTTACCATCCAGATCTGCGTAATCGGCCAAGGGTGACAGGTGTGCCGCGGCAGTCACGGCCACCGAAGTCTCGATCATGCACCCCAGCATAACCTGCATATCGTGGGCCCTTGCACAGTGTATGAGTCGGAGAGCCTCCCGTAAGCCACCGGTCTTCATCAGTTTGATATTGACACCATCCACACAACCTGCCAGTCGTGGGACGTCCGCAGCCGTCTTCACGCTCTCATCGGCGAAAATTGGTAGGGGAGAGTTGATACGCAGCCGCCTCAGGCCATCATAGTCCTCAGCTGGTAGTGGCTGTTCTATCAACTCGACACCCAGGTCAGCCAATTTCGGAATCAGGGCAGTCGCTTGGGGGACCGTCCACCCCGCATTAGCGTCTATTCTGATCACCGCGTCGCTCTCCAGACGGATAGTCTTCACGATGTCCAGGTCGTTTCCCGCGCCAAGCTTTACCTTCAGAATCGGGTACTGGGATGCCTCCCGTGTCTTTCGACGAATAATATCCAGCGAATCTATTCCGATGGTGAACGATGTCAGGGGCGTATCGTCACTATGCAGTCCAAAGTAGCGGTAGAGGGGGATTCTTAGCTTCTGAGCAACGAGGTCATGCAAAGCAATATCTAAAGCAGCTCGGGCGGCTGCGCTATTCGGGACGGTCGCGCAAATCTTTCGATCCAGACGTTCCATGTTCAGAGGGTCTTCGGAGAGGATTTCGTAGGCAGGTCTCAGCGCGTCGACCACGCCGGACTGACTCTCTCCGTAATAGGCAGAGGGCGCTGCTTCTCCGACCCCAACCATTCCGCTATCCGTCAGAGAGACAAGCACATTTTGTTTTTTTGTGTCGGAGGAACGCGCGATCTGGAAGCTATGAATCAGATCAAGTCCTATGGGTTCAGCAATAAATCGCATGGATGAAATTCGGAAGTCGACGCTTTAACGTTGACCAACACTTCGTTGGTGCGAGGGCTTAGGCAAATCAAGCTCTTCTCGGATTTTCTCAAGAAGATCGTCTGGCGTAAAGGGCTTCTGCAAGAGGAAGATGCCCGACTCAAAGACGTTGTGTTCTGTCAGCGCCTCATCGGCATAACCCGACATGAAAATGATCCTTGTTGATGGCCGGGAGCGGATCAGGCGCTCCGCCAGTTCATCGCCATTCATCATGGGCATGACTACGTCTGTCAGAACGAGGTGAATTGTGTCACCGTTCTTCTCAGTCAATGCCAGAGCATCAATGCCATTCTCAGCTTCCAGCACGGTATAACCCGCTTCTTCGATAATCTGCTTAGCCATATCCCGAACTTCATCTTCATCTTCCACAAGCAGAATGGTCTCCGAACCTGCGTGGGAATCGCGGCGGGTCACAGGTATTGCAGGGGGCTCTGGAACCTGATCAACGGCCTCATCGGGTTGAGCGACAGGTAGATACACCGTAAAAGTAGCCCCTTCATTGGGGGAACTCTTGACTGTTATCTGACCGCCGCTCTGCGTTACGATACCGTAAACTGTGGCCAGTCCCAGTCCGGTACCTTTTCCCTTTGGTTTGGTCGTAAAAAACGGCTCGAAGAGATGCGCCTGGACAGATTCATCCATACCGTGACCGGTATCATTCACGAGAATACGAACATATTCACCAGGCTCGGCGCTGATGATACGTGCTGCGTGTTCGTCCAGGACGGTTTTGGATGTCTCTATGGATAGGATGCCACCCGAAGTCATCGCATCACGAGCGTTTACGGCCAGATTAAGTACTACCTGCTCAATCTGCGTCTGGTCGGCGAACACGGGTTCCAGCGAAGTGCTCAGATTGGTCTTAAGGACGATGGTGTCAGGAAGCAGACGTCCGAGCATGGAGTCTACTCCTGAGATGATATCGTTCACGTCCAGAATATCAGGCTTTAGTACCTGACGACGACTGAATGCCAGAAGCTGCTGGATCAACGAAGCCGCTCTGAGACCTGTTTTCTGAATCTGGCCAGCGTTTCGGTGTATGGTGGTATTGGGTTCGAGCTGTTTTTCGATTAGGTGGGCATAGCCAATGACGGATGTTAACAAATTGTTGAAGTCATGGGCAATCCCACCAGCAAGCCGTCCAATCGCCTCCATCTTCTGCGACTGTCGAAACTGTTCTTCAAGCCGCTCTCGTTCGATAAAGTGACCTAGCTGACTGCCAATTGCAGTCATCATACGAAGCAGGTTTTCGTCCGGTTGCTGGATTTGTTCGTTGTAGAACTCAATGACGCCCAGCACTTCGTTACCCAGCACCACAGGAAATCCTATCCCGGAATAACCGGGAGGCGACGTGGAATTGGACTCCGCCGTGTCCGAGGATGCAGGAACCAGCACATGTTGCCGGCTCTTCCATACACTCCCTGGCAGCCCTATACCCGTCGAGAAACTCTCTTCTCTGTGCCGCCCAGCGAAACCTGACAGATCGTCTTTTGAGGCGTGTTTGAGACCTTCACATCGTAACAGCGATGCGAATCGATCAACACTCCAAATAGCTCCTAAAGCCCAGCCCATACTGTCCAACATGGCTGTAATTACCTTTGGAGTCGCGTCGGCGAGCGATGTCGATTCGGCGAGAATGCGAGTCACGGCATGTTGGGCGCCAAGCCGACTGGCTTCCTGCGTTTTCTCGACTACCCGGGCCTCCAGGTCCTTATTTGCCGCTTCCAGGGCAGTCACAAGCTCGTCGTTCTTTAGCCCCAACCTGCGCTTCTCAATTGCCCGCTGTACGGTAGGGCGAATACGTTGCGCGACGTCGTCTGGTTTACGGAGAAAATCGTAACCACCGTTACGGATGACTTCTATTGTCATCTCGAAGGTGCCGTACCCCGTAAGTACAATTACCTCTATGGACGGCTCAAGGGCCTTAATGGCCTTCATCATCTCGATGCCATCCATCTTCGGCATCTTGACGTCGGTGACCACTACGTCAAATTCGCCTTCGGAGAAGATTTTGAGTCCCTCTTCCCCGTCTCCAGCCGTCATCACATCATGACCATCATACTGGAGAAAATCCGTTGCCAATTTAAGGACCGTCGGGTCATTCTCGACGATCAGTACGCGACCTTCCATGAGGTATCCTCAACGAAATCACATCAACCATCAGCTGGCCGCTTAAGCGGCATAATCTTAAGAAATACAAATTAGGAGGTACAAATAGTCGAAAAACAGTCAGAAATATACATAGACACATTCTATGAGAACAGAGAAAATATCAGACTCTGAAAAAACGCCATAGGTGGAAAGATCCAGGTGCGGAGAAGCCCGAGTTGGGTAAATCGATCCAAGACTATTACACCAATCAGCAAACCCGGACCATATTGTTCCAGCTTGCTGTATTGATAGGCCTGTTCCTGCGGTAGAAGCCCTGTTAGGATTTTCGACCCATCGAGCGGAGGCACGGGTAGCAGATTGAAGAAACACAGTATGAGATTTATACGAATGCTTATGGCCAGCATCTGCTTTAGCATAACCATCATCTCAGAGGTGGCTGAGATGTTAAACAATAGAAATCCGGAGACGAAGGCTAATATAACATTAGAGAGAGGTCCGGCGAGAGCGATCCACATCATATCGCGACGCGGATTCTGAAGATTCCGGGTGTCTACGGGAACGGGTCTTGCCCACCCAAATTGGACGATAAACAGCATGATCGTGCCGACCGGATCAAGGTGAACAAGGGGGTTGAGCGATAAGCGTCCTTCGTTTTTTGCGGTTGGGTCATTCAGCTTGTTGGCAGACCATGCGTGCGCAAACTCATGAAACGTCAGGGCAAAGATAAAAGGCGGAGCCATCAGCATGATCTGCGAGATATCGGGTAACAAATGAACTCCACGGGGTCAGGATCAGTTAAGGTCTGGGAACCGCACCCTATGGTACGTTCCGCATCCGCAAGCATTGCTCTTTCAGCCTGTATTAAGGTACACTGCAAAATCCTGGATGACAACAGAAATGTGGATAGGAGAATCCGTGTCAGTGACGGTCCTGGGATGCTTTTTTTCCCCAGATTTGCAAGGCACGGATTACTTCGGATTCCTCATCATTTATATCGCCATCCAGGCGCGCCGAAAGGACAGCATCGAGTATCACACGGTAGATGGGACCATTGGGTATTCCCAGACTTTCCAGTGTATGACCGTCAATCTCAGTCCGGACGTGCCGATCTCGTAGGTAGTAATTCATGCAAAGATGCCTCATCCCTTCAACCTCGCTCGCGATCCCGCTATACAGGACTACCCAATCTGGTATCCCGCATGCTGCCGTATAAAATCCAGAGGCAGATTTTAGCGCTCCTTGCTTCACCTCAAACTCGATCTCCCGCATTTTATTTAGACGCCTGATACCTACCCGCACTTCGGTTTCCAGATTGAGACGTTTTTCGATCGAACCCGGGGAATCATCACAGCCTGAAATAAGGGCAAGCAGATAAAGGTGCCATACGACAGTTTCGTCGATTCGTTTCGAATCACGCCCCTCGGCTAACCAGTTCTCGACACCTGAAAAGATGCGCTGTGCATCGCATCCAACCTCGAGCCCAGGAAACACATCGTTCCAAGCATTGAGCTCATACAAGCGACTGACCGGCGCCCATGGATGATCTTCCTGAAGCGTCAGTCGAATCTGTTCCTTGAGCCGCTCAGGCGTAAGTTTTCGTATCAACTCTCCCTTTACCGCGTCCAGGAACAGTCCAAGGGTCGTGTCTTCGAGATGGAAGCCCAGTCTCTGTTCGAATCTAACAGCACGAAACAGTCGTGTAGGATCGTCTATGAAACTTTGTGGATGTAGCACTCGAATAACATGATTCTCCAAATCCTGTAGCCCAAGGAAAGGATCTATGAATTCACCGGCACGCTCGCCCGTGAGGCCAATGGCCATGGCATTTATGGAGAAATCCCGTCGGAGCAGATCGTCTGTCAGGTTTGACGGAACAACACTTGGCAGGGCGCCAGAGTGCTCATAGCGCTCCGATCTCGCTGTTGCGAGGTCAAGGCATACCCCATCGGGAAAGACGACGGATGCGGTGCCGAATCTCGTATGGTATTTGAATTCACCGGCATACTGGTGGGACAGTTGTCGGCCGAAGCTGATGGCGTCGCCGACTATCACCAAGTCCAGATCGGTCGCGTGTTTCCCGATAATGAGATCACGAACAACTCCGCCCACGAGGAAGGTAGTTAGGCACAAGGAATCCGCCTGTCGCATGGCCTCAGCTAGGTGTTTTCGCAGCGGCTCCAACAGTATTTTCAGTAGTTGATGTTGCTCGGGAAATGCGGTTTCCGACATGGGAGTGTCCCGGTCAATCGTTTTGCTGGCTCGTGTCAACGAAACGATGAACAGTAACCCTGCTTACCTTGTCGTCATACCGAATGCGCCGAGGTTGCGGGGTATGGAGAAAACCCGCTTCCGCCATGGTTGAAACAAATGCGGGAGCAGACCTCCGGTCAGGGTCACTCAAAAGAAAGGTTCCGCCTGGCGCCAAAGTGCTGCGCAGCAGCGCACGGATAGGCTCGTGGTTCGGACGCTCATAAGTAATATCCGATCCAACGATCAAAGGATATCGATCGGTTAGATCCGGATCACGCCAATCCAAGTGGCGAAAACTTATACGATCCGCGACACTATTCAATTCCGCATTGTGCCGCGCAAATGCGAGCGCATCCAGTTCGTAATCACAGGCTAACACGTTCAATCCCGCCTTTGCTGCGGCCAACCCTGCAACACCGGTACCGCACCCTAGTTCGAGCAGATTACTACCGGGCTCCAGAGGATGTTCGAAAAAGTGCCTGCCTAACGCAATAGCTGACGGCCAGATCTC
>JABIQT010001028.1 GCA_018667995.1 Candidatus Latescibacterota bacterium | reverse complement strand
AGAGTCTCCATAATCATCAGTTTTCTCCCCTCTTCCGAAGCAAGGTCCCCACCTTCTTTGGATGCATTCTTGACCAAGAGTTTTCCCGCGTTGCAGATTAATTCGAGCCCCTTCTCTTTATTTCCGCTATTAAATTCCAAGGCGGACAAAATATGAAGGCAGATTGAGTGATGCAGAACATTGGCCCTGTAAGTTGCTTTTCCATAGTTCTCCTCAACCTGGCCAAAGATCCGCTGCGCTTTGTACATTGATTCTTTTGCAGCATCCGTTTCTCCCACATCACGCTGCGCTCTTGCTAAATCATTTAATCTTCGAGCTACGTTTGGATTATTGACTCCAAAGCTTTCTCGGTAGACCCGTAGCACCTCCTCCAATTTTTCGATCGCAAGTTGCCGCTCACCATTCCTGCTAAGAAAAAGTGCGAATTGGTGCTGCCCGAAAGCTACAACGGGGTGGTCTTCATAATGTACATTGTAAACAGGCGCTGGTTGTATGTTACCATCCTGTTCTGTGCCGCGCTGATTGGGTTTTACGCATATTACGCAGCCGTCTCCGTTCCGCGTGGTGGTGGTTTCATTGGTTATACTCTAGGAATCATTGGAACATTACTGGTCATTATTCTGATGCTGCTCCCCATCAGGAAGCGACAATACCAGAGACCGGTAGGATCCCTTGACGTTTGGATGCGATCACATGTAAGCCTGGGAATATTGACCGGACTGATCGTTGGTATGCACGCTGGCTTCCAGATGATCGGTACGATCTCCATCGTACTATCCGTAGTGTTCATTCTGACGATGATCAGTGGATTTGCTGGCACAATCCTCTACGAAGTGCTCCCGTATTCTATCGCCAGAATGGGCAACAATACATTTCGTGAGGAATCGCTTCTGCAAAGTCTGGCAGAAATGCGGCAAGAGATCTTCGATATCCAGAATGAGGCGTCATCCTCCTTTGCTGCCGCAGTGCAGATGACATTTTCGGGTCGAACATACCCGGTTTCGCTTAACCCGTTCCACATCATCGGATGGTGGATTCGACGGCGCCGGGCTCTGAACTTGGCGGTGGATACCGATCAACTAGACGCTGTGGAACAGGCATCTTTCCTAGCAGCCGACGTTCTGATGACACGATACCAACAGCTTGACAGGCAGATGTTCTGCCAACGCATAATCCGTCAATGGCTCTGGTCGCATATACCGCTTTCAGCCGCGCTTATGACATTGCTTCTTGTTCATATTGTTACGGAACTATATTATTGAAGGGGTAATTGCTCATCAGATATGTGGTCATTGCCAGCGTCATCGCATCTTTCGGATTTATGATCGGGGCCTATCTAATCGAGGGTGAAGCCGCATTTCAAAGTGGGCCGTTGTTACAAGGGCACGCCAGTGCAGACGGCGACTGCCAGAAATGCCATGAGCCCTGGGGCGCCGTGTCTAATGATAAATGTAAGGCTTGTCACGAGTTCCAGTTCCAGATCGAACCTGACCATGGAAAAGAAAAACTGCTGTGTGCCGACTGTCACCTGGACCACCGTGGCAGGGATTTTGATATGAAGGCAGCGGCTCTTAAACTTAAGTCCTTTTAGAAATATCTCGTTGTAAACAGGAAGTTAGAAGATAACGGACGTAATTCGACAGAGTGGGAGGTATTGAATGATTTACTTGCATCGTTGCATGCTCCTGGGGATCGGAGCCCTGGTTATGATGTCTTCAACGGGGTGTTTTCTCTTCGGTGGCGGTAGCAGCGAGGATACCATGGAGAGTGCCATTGCAGCCTCGACTGAACTGAGAGAGGGGCAAATGGCCGTGGAAGAGGCCCTATTTCGTGCCGATATGGCCATAGAAGAAGAACGATTGGATACGGCTGTTATCGAATTCAACCGCGCTATCAGGGCGGATTCATCACAGGTTGGCATCTACTTCGAACTCGCCCAACTCCACAAGCAGCTATCGGAGCAGTACCGTGAGGACGGGAACATTGAGGCCGCCCTTCAGGAAAATGCGAGGGGTTTGCGGGTACTCGAAAACCTGATGGCCTATCGGAGTCGAAACCCAGAGCCCGCGGACGCCGAGATGGCAAACAGTTCTGCAGACGAAATGCCCATGGATGATACGTCGTCCGAGACGACATCGCCAGACAGCATGTCCGAACCTGCGCCAGACAATAGCGAAATCGATGCGACGGATCCGCCCGCGGCAGCCGCAGACGAAGAACCGACTGATTAGCTGACTTCAGGGATTCCACGGATCCGCCTAACACGGTTTAAAATTAGGGAATGTGAT
Organism: Candidatus Latescibacterota bacterium; assembly: GCA_018667995.1. Lineage (GTDB taxonomy): Bacteria > JAAXHH01 > JAAXHH01 > JAAXHH01 > JABIQT01 > JABIQT01. The sequence continues at coordinate 4,161 of JABIQT010001028.1, read as the reverse complement.
GGAAGGTCGGTTACTGATTGTAGAAGATGATCCTCGTGTTCTGGGATTGCTCAAGGATCTCCTGGAACACGATGGATACACCGTAACCACTGCTACGGACGGTGAGGAGGGGCTTCGTACGTTCAAGCCGGGGGAATTCGACGTCATCGTTACAGATGTTAAAATGCCGAATATGGACGGCGTTTCGATGATGAAAGCCATACGGGCACTGGATGCTACCGTCGAAGTCGTGGTGTTGACGGGGTTCGGCACTCTGGAAATGACCATCGACGTACTGCGAGCAGGCGGTTATGATTTCCTCAAGAAACCGGAGGAAATCCCCCAACGAATCCGTCCGACTGTACAACGAGCACTCGAAAAGCGCCAGCTCGGGCTCCAGAACCAACTGCTGATGAAACAGCTGGAAGAGACCAATGTCGGTCTCGAAACAAGGGTCGGCGAACAAACAGCGGAACTGACCGACGCGAATCAGCAATTAGAGGACACCCTCTTGATGCTGGCCGAGATCAATCAGACGCTGCGAGAGTCGAGCTTTATCGACGAAGACACCGGGTTATTCAATCGTCAGTATTTTGAGCAGCATATTATAGAAGATGTGGTGAGAGCCAAAAGATACCATTGGAACTTCGCCTTGGCCGTCTTCGAATTCGCCTACGCGGAGCCATCTGCTGATACACCCAATGAGATCGATATTGATACACTAAGATGGATAGCGGATGCGATCAAGAGTCGTCTGCGGGAGGGAGATCTTCTGGCACGATATGATGATGATCGATTTGTCCTCATGTTGCCGCAGGCCACCGAGGAAGCAACCGGGCTCTGTGATGAAATCAATGGACTCGCTGCAAATCCGCCGGAATCGGCACAAATACCCCATCGCATTAAGTCCCAATATGGCGTCGTGAACTGCCCCGAGGACTCAAGATCTGCGGAGATGCTCCTGGTCGCGTTGGAACGTTCGATCGAAACAGGGTGACCGGGGGACATCGGCGGTATGAAAACTCGCATACCATCTGCAGGCACGCCGCTGCTCCTCAACGATATCGCGTCCGCCACCGCAGGGCTCTGGCGGCATCAGATAGACCGTTACATATCCCGTCTCAAGTCATACCTCCAGACGCCTGATCTGTGCCTCGTGAATTCCGGCACCACCGCCGGCTACATTACGATGCTCGCATTGGCACAGCGATCTTCGCGCCGCGAGGTAATCATTCCGGCATACACCGCACCGTCGCTGACCCTTCCGATCCGTAAAGCAGGGCTGATACCTCGATGCTGCGAAGTGTCGCTCGAAACTTTCAATCTTGACCACGATAGCCTTGATGCGGCGATCACCTCGGACACTTTGTGCGTCATGCCTGTACACATGTTCGGACTGGCGTCGGATGTAGCGGCTATCCGCCGAGTAATCGCGGATCGAGACATTGCAGTGATTGATGATGCTGCTTCATCATTTGGCACAACGGTACAGGGAAAACAGACAGGTACCCTGGGAGACGTGGGATTCATCAGCTTCAACCGCGGAAAGAATCTGTCAACCCTGGTCGGTGGCGCAGTCGCCACAGAAGATGACGAACTGTTTGAGCTCATCGAGGCGGAGCGAAAAAAGCTACCTATAGCCAACATGACACACCAGGCGAAGTTACTTCTAAACCTGACGGCGCTCAGTGTAGCCGTTCGACCTGTTGGCTACACGCTTTTGCATGCACTGATAAGTCGATACAAGTACACATCACTGCACACGGACTTTGTCTCATTTCAATTTCCGGATGTGCTTGCTGGCGCGGGAATTACCCTCATGAACCGTGCTGAGGCCATATGCGATTTACGCCATAGAAACGGCAGTTTCCTTGGTGACAGCCTGCAGGGCCTCAGCGGGATACGTACGCCTGTACTGATTGATCAGACGTATACGGTGTATAATCAGTTTCCCGTACTGGTCGATGATCCAGAATTGCGCTCACGGCTGGTTGGCATGATATTCGAGAGAACCGGAGTGGAGGTAACGAAACTCTATCCAGACCCGCTTCATCGTATTTATGACATGGGATATGGCGGCACGGATGATCCGTTTCCGAATGCCAGTTATATGTCAGACCACATTATTCTGATACCTACCCACCCGTTAATAGATTCTACGACCTTAACCAATATCGTCGACACAATCAGATCAGCGCTTTCCCGAGGTGCTTAGAACCTGCTCGTAACTCTTTGCACAAATGGGAGTTGCATTTCCCATTCCACACGTGCCACAGTCAGTTCAAATTCGCATTGTGAATGGTGACGGTACTCTCCGTCGGTTCACAATGATGGATAATAGATGCAACACAGAGGATCGGAGCTCCGCTATGCTGGCCTATCGCAATATCGGCCGTACCCTTAAGAAAGCCGTAAAACAACCCAAGTATGCCTATCAGGCCTTTCAGGCACGGTTCAAATCATACAGATCCTATCGGACGGGTGACGGGTTTAGTGCCCCTCCTGAGACGATCTCGCTATTCCTTACCTTCCGCTGCAATCTGCGCTGCCACATGTGTGGCCAGTGGGGTGATGCGGGAGCTTTCAAGGACATGACCGGGCAGGAACTCAAGGCGAGTCTATCCCTGGAAGAATACAAGGCGCTGATTGATGACGTAGCACCTTCACGACCTACCTTTACGCTGTTCGGAGGGGAACCGACTCTCTATAAGGATTGGATCGAGATCGTTCGATATATTAAGAGCAAGGGTATGCGTGTGAATATGGTTACTAACGGCATGCTACTCAGCAAGTACGCGGACGAGGTCGTTGAAGCAAAGATGGATGAAATCATTCTATCTGTCGATGGAGACGAAGACGTCCACGATGCGTCCCGCGGTCTAAAGGGTACATTTCAGCGTATGATGGAGGGTATGGAGGCCATCCGGGAGGCCAAGATAAGGCACAATACAAACCGGCCGTTTATCTCTGCCAATACCACAATCAATGAAGTGAATTACAAGGATCTGCCAAATGTGTTACGAGGCGCCGAGAAACTCGGAGCGCAGGTTTGTACGTTTCATCATCTTCTATTCCTGACTCAGAACGTCTGCAACCTTCACAACAAAATATACGAGCAGAAATTCGGTAAGCCCTGCCAGGACTGGTTCGGTTTTGTCCAGGACGCGCTACCGGACATGGATACGAAGGTGCTCATAAAGGAGATGGAAGGACTGAGAAAGATCAACTCTCCCGTTGCTGTGGCCTTCTATCCTAATCTGACAGACGACGAAGTGCACAACTGGTACACGGACGAACAGTTCGTACCGGGTGGGTACAAGGGGCGGTGTCTGAGTCTTTGGATTGCCGCCTACGTACTTCCGAACGGAGACGTTCGAGAGTATCACTCCATGGACTATGCCCTCGGCAATGTCAGGGACCATAAATTCAGCGAAATCTGGAATAACGAAACGTTCCGGGAATACCGGCGAACGGTCAAGGAAATGAAACGTTTTCCGGTCTGTGCACGCGGATGCACCGAACTGTATCGTTACGGTTAATGGGCGACTATGCCATAGAAATTCTCTCTCATTCAGACAAGCGAAAACGATCGTGACAGCTACAGCGCGTGTCAAACTGACGCACATTATTACAAGGCTTGACAGAGGTGGCTCGGCAGAAGTTGCTATGGAACTGGCAGCACGCCTGGACCGAGATAGGTATGATACGCGCATTGTTACCGGCCACACCGTTGAACCCGTCTACGACTTGGAGGCCTTTTCCGAACAGACAGGTATACCAATTACCATCCTTCCGAGATTGCGGCGGGATATAAATCTGCTGGATGATATAGCAGCCTGTAGAGATCTTACAAGACTACTCAAACAGAGCCAGCCGGATGTTGTACACACCCACACATCTAAGGCCGGTATCCTCGGCCGTATCGCGGCGAAAATAGCCGGCACGCCAGTCGTCGTCCACGCACCTCATGGACACATCTTCCACGGATATTTCGACCGCTTCACTTCTCGCTTCTTTATCTTGCTTGAGAAACTCATGGCACGTGGTACTGACCGTATAATTACACTTACTGATCTCGGAAAACGAGATCACATTACGTATGGGATAGCACCCGAAAATCGGTTCGCCACGATTCCATGTGCCATCGATCTTTCGCGGTTTAGAGACGCCGAGAAATCAGGT
>JABIQT010000824.1 GCA_018667995.1 Candidatus Latescibacterota bacterium | reverse complement strand
TCGGCACGAGTCGGGCACAGCAGATATCGCAACCCAAACCTCTCGCGAAGTTCGCATCAGCGGTACAGTCATCGGCGGTTATCCAGAAGGTGGTACGCAGACACAAACGCTCGTTCATGAGTTTCTATCAACATCAATTGAAAATTCATCCAGGGCTTCGGGGAACAATTAAGCTGAGACTGACGGTAAAGGAGGATGGACACGTCCGCAAGATCGAGATCGTCGCCGATAGTGTAAAAAATCGACCCCTGGCCGCATATATAACCAAACGGGCGGAAGCCTGGGATTTCGGAAAACTCGATCATGGCCAGGTTGTAGATCTAACTTTCCCATTCGCTCCCGTGTAGCAAGGCTGGTCTCCACGACAATGCTGTGACCCCGGTTACCCTCAGGTAGCCGGGGTTTTCTTATTCCAGGACGCGGTTGACGTAAGGTAGCACGGTTGCGGCGAATACCAGCGTTTCGGTCCGGCTGATATGTCTTGACCCTGCCGAATTCCTCTTTTATCCTCTCCTTTACCACGGAAAGAGGTCCGGAGCCATTTGGCCAGAAACGGGTCTGCGCGGACACCTAAAGACTCACGGCCAGCCCAAGTGGAAAAAAATAGACCAACACAGAGAGGACCTCATGATGACCGATCAGGAGCGTTACCTTTTCGACCTGCAGGGATTCCTTGAGATTCCCAGCGCCTTGTCCAAGGAACATCTCAATGCGCTAAATTCAATACTGGACCAGAAATGTGCTGACGAGATGCCGTCCGACGCCTCCAGTTGTCGTTTCATGGGAGATTTGATCGAATGGGGAACACCATATCGCAAGTTGATAGATCTCGATTGCGTGCTCCCCTATCTGGAGTCGATTCTTGGTGAGAGATTTCGACTTGATCACGACTATCTCGATGTTATTCAGGGCCAGAAGGGGCCGATCGGCAGTACGCTGCACGGTGGTCAGACACCCTATGACAGCACCTATGGCTACACCTGCCAGAACGGGGATATCAGATGTGGACTAATAGCCATTGCTTACAATCTGAAAGATGTTAATCCCGGCGATGGCGGGTTCGGCTGTATTCCTGGAAGCCACAAGAGCAATTTTGTCTTTCCCGACCAATGGCGTAATCTCGACACGCTCCAGCCGTTTATGCGATCCGTCACGGGCGCTGCTGGGACGGCCATACTGTTCACAGAAGCTCTCATGCACGGTACGTTGCCCTGGCTTGGTGACGAACGACGTACCGTATTCTTCAAGTATGCCCCCTACGCTATGTCATGGTATGCTCAGTACTACGATGCTGGCCAATATGAAGATCTCACAGATCGTCAGCGCCAGATTCTTGAGCCTCCTAATGGCCGATATGATGGCCGTGAAGCTTCCCGCCCACGCATCCGATTGAACTGATTCCCTCGGTAAATATGACAAGATCTGAATTCCTCAGCGATGTCTTGCCAGGTCTCGTGGCGGTTCTGACTCTATTTCGTCAGTAATCATGGTCCAGACTCTGATGCAAACTCCCAAAGATGATAGTGATCAGTTGAATCCGGAAAGCCGTAGAAATCCACAGGCACAACAGGTCTATATTGGGGTCTGGGTTGAAATATCGCGGCCAAGAGCCTTGATGCTCTGAAGCCCCCTTTTTCACAATGATATGCCAATGTCCGAGTCAACGCTGAAATGACCTGGCGTATATGCAGTCGCGATTGTATCTCTCGCTGACTGTCGGCGTTAGAGCTCCTGATGTATCGCAATTCGAAATTCGGGCGACGCCAAGATATGCAGTCGCAGGGATGCTGACGTATCTCATGGCCATAGTAGAGAGATACCGCGATCGGTTTCCCGAGCCGTTTTGGGCGAACTGTGAATACAATGGGCGTATATACTATAAGCGGGAGGTTTTCCAATACGACAGTGTTGAGGCAGACAGCATCGAGAGGGGGGACTACTACATACGTGTGGGGCAATACATTCTAAAGGCATCGGGCGGAAAAGCCAGGATGCTGCCGCTCTCTACGGGCAGGCTGGAAAACATGTTCCAGATCATGATGCAACAGAATGAGGTGCAGGTATTCGACGAGACCGGACGCCTTGCCGTGCGATCAAGGTGTGACGAGAAGACGGAGAGTATCGTTTGAGGGCAAAGTTTTCTAAGATTCTGAGCTCAGTCAATCGCGTACACAGTGTAGACTCTTCATTGGTCACTCGGAGAATATCACAGGGCCAATGCTGTCCTTGAGTTAAATCTATCATGGGGCCCAGAGACTCCGAACATGGAATCAACTCGATGCGGCAATCGGCGTAAACAGAGCCTCACCCGAATCTCCTACCGGTCTGATCTATAGCGCATCCGGCGCATCCGGATCCAGGCATGCTCCCTGTGGCCGCGGGGCCGTCGGCCGTCGGGGCATCGTATCGTAAGATTCGTAGGCGATGTTCAGGAAAGGCGTCTCGATTACCCGGTGATCCTCGAAACGGGAGTTCATAGCCGCGTCGATGATGCCTGTTGTAAGAAGCGTTCTCTCCGGCCGATATGGTGCCACGCCCGTAAGGAAGAACGTCTGCACGTTGTGGCTCAGGTATCCGAAGTGGCCAAACGTGCCCTCATTCTGGAGATAGAAAAGAGATGCGTGTACCTGTCCGTCGACCTTGGCTGCATAGGCAAATTGATTGACATATCCATTTAGCATGAGTGTCGCCGTCTTAAGTCCGTCCTTGCGCTTCACCAGAAACACGGCCGGTTCCGTAGCAAGGTCTTCCATCGCCCCCTCTGGCTTATCCGGGACCGTGGCGCAGGCCGCTTCGGCGAGCTCCTGCGACCACTTACCTCGGTCCCTGGCACGCCAGACCTCCTTTCCCTCCAGACATTGGACCGATTCTACGCCTGTTTCACCTCCACGTCGTCTCTCGATCATGCATTGCATGGTTTCCAGGGCATGGTAGCCGTAAGCTTCTATACCTCCGTATCCGATAGACAAGGCTTCCTCAACATTCGTTTCCTTCTCATATTCGAGCCATGGATCTCGCCAGCTCAAAG
>JABIQT010000232.1 GCA_018667995.1 Candidatus Latescibacterota bacterium | reverse complement strand
GCCCACGCCGGCCATGTCCAGGTTAAAGTGGTCGATCTGACACACCGGTTCTCCTTCTGCATCTCCGGGGTACCGCTGTTCGTCCACCCACTTCCTCAGGGTGTCGCTCCAGAACAGGTCATACACCCCGATGCGTTCGAACGGAGGACGGTTACGCAACAGACGGTCGATAATTTCGCGTGGTTGCTGCATAGGAGGCCTCTCATAGAAGGAATTAAGCCCATTCGGTACTTAAGTCTGACTCGTTTTATGGGATGCTCAATAAACTCCGGCATCCCGGCGCGCCCGTCCGTCCAGCTACACTGAATATTGCCGCGCAGATCCCGAAACTTGCGGAACGCGCCGTGCTTCCACAGTGTTGCGACCATAAACCTGGGACACATGGCGAAAATCGGTTTACTGTCCGGTTGGTTGTACGCATCTGCCAGAGTCCACCGGACGTCATGACCAGTTGCTGCCGCGGTTCCCCCGGGGAACGGGTTCCTAAGAATCCATTGTTAGGCGGCCCGTATCGACCAGGGGATTACCGATCCAGAGACCGCATCTGTCGGGTCTCACCGGCGACTGTGGTGTCCAACGTTCTAATACTATCCATGCATGCCTTTCTCGTTTGGCTATCAAGCCAAATCCCAATATCAGGAGCACCTATTAGGTTTTCTCAAACCAGAAGACTGGGTATTGCCTTATTCTCAAGAAAGAGGAAGACGTCTTGAACAGCCAGATGAGAGGCTGTCGAAACAGACTCATAGGTATAGGCACCCACGTGTGGGGTCATGGTGACATTGGGAAGGTGCCGCAGTGGGGATGCTTCCGGCAGAGGTTCTTCTTCAAATACATCCAGACCGGCAGCAGCGATCTCATGCTCTTTCAAGGCACGATAGAGTTCGCGTTCATCGACCACTTCTCCTCTACAGGTGTTGATAATGATGGCATCCTCTGATACAAAACTCAGAGTTTCATGATTCACCATATGTCTGGTTTCATTCGTAAGAGGCACATGGTACGTAACGATGTGTGAGTGCGCCAAAAGCTCGGTGTAGTCCATGCGATCTACACCGTATCTGGCGAATTGCTCGTCATCCTGGTAGGGATCAAAAGCGGCCACGTTCATCTTAAATCCCCGTGCCAGTTCCGCCACTCGCGACCCTACACGTCCCAGACCGACGATGCCCAGCCTCTTGCCGGCCAGCGTATGGCCTCTGGGCACAACCGACCGCCAGCTGTTAGCTTCGATTGACTGTGATGACTCCCGGCTGTGTCGGATGCTATTTAGCATTAACATCATGGTTAGTTCGGCAACGCCGTCTCGGTTGGCGTCAGGTGTGTGAGCGACCTTGATCCGAGCATGTTCGCAGTAGACCAGATCGATATGATCGAATCCGCTCGTCGCCGTTACGATGAACCTGAGTCTCTCTGTTTTGGCCAGAACCTCTTGGGGCAGCTTTGTGCCGCTTCGGATGAGTAAGATTTCCGTCTCCTCAAGCTCGGTATCGCTTAGTTGCAGATCCGTGGAGTGTGTAAGACGGATGTCTTCTATTTCGTTGAGACGCGCCAAGGCCTCGCCGCAATAATGATCTTTAACCAAAATGTTCAATGGAGTTCGACCTCATGTGTTGTAATAGCATCCCGCAAGATATCGGAGGATATACCATACCCCAGATCTCTGAGCGCCGATCCTAAAGCCATCATCCCCTGTTTTATGTCGTCATCGGTTATGTAGCCTATATGTCCGACCCGGATGATCCTACCTTTCAGCTGATCCTGCCCACCCATAAAAGTCACATGATATCGGTCTTCAATCAGATCCCGTAGATGCTGGCCATCGATCTGATCGGGAACGGCAACAGCCGTCAGGCCTGAAGCCGGATTCTTGGAATACAGCGTCAATCCCCAGGCTCTGCATACTTTGTGGGTGAAGTTCATCAGGGCACGGCACCTGGTGATTCGCTTTTCCATATTGGCGCCGCTGATTTCAGGCAAAACCACTTCAAGGGCTCGAATGTGGGTGACGGGCGAACTAAAATAGGTCTCTCCTTTACGATACGCCTTGAGTTCATTTTTCAGGTCGAAGTAGAATACGGGCAGGTCGGAGGTCTGTATCCTTCCTTGGGCACGTTCCGACATTGCGATGAATGATATGCCCGGAGGCAGCATGAACGCCTTCTGCGCTCCGGATATCATTACGTCGATATGCCACTCATCCATGGGAAGATCCATGGTGCCCAGCGCGGTAATGGCATCGACGACGAACAGGCCGTCTTCAAGCTGAGCTGTCAATTCGGCTATCTCGCGGATCGGGTGAACGGTCCCGGTAGAGGTTTCGCACGCCTGGCAGAATACGGCCTTGCAGTCTGGGTGTTCCTTTAAGAGACTATCGATTTTTCCTAAATCGGCGGCTTCCCCCCATGGGACACAATATTCGAGTAATCGTAGACCATACACCGCCGCCATTTTCGACCATCGTTCTCCAAATTTCCCCGAGTTGATAACCAGCACGCGGTCACCCCGACGGAGGATATTCACCATCGCGGCCTCCATGGCGCCGGAACCGGTACTCGCCATAATCAAAACAGGCTGACTGGTACGAAAGACCTGCTTCAGACTTTCTCGGACTGTTTCCAAGGTCCTCGCGAATTCCGGTCCCCTGTGGTGTATCATGGGCCTTGCCAGGGCTTCGAGCACATAGGGTGGTATGGGAACCGGTCCGGGCGTTAACAGGATCTTATTTTGATCGATCATTTTACTCCCGCGACAGAGCTTTTTGAATGGCACGGACGCTTCATGAAGAGGAATTCAGTTTCGGGCAGAATAAATCATATCGGTTCGAAACATGCTTGAAAGAATCGCAGGTACTCGGGTTCATGCACCATTCGTAATCCTTGCGTATGTTCCCGGTTGTCATACACCGTTTTTACCAACTCGGCAACCACACCATATGAGCTTGGGTGTACACTCGGCGCCGGATAGCGAGACGTGTCAGTTCAAGCGCCGGATAGCGATGATGGCCGGTTTCTGGATCCCGTTCGACACTGACGATGCCCTGTTCCATTAAAGGATGTAAACGATGGTTTTTATCCGTTGATGGAAGTTTACGTCAACAACCGGGATTGTCAATCTGGTTCTTAGCCTATTTGAGATAATCGCCCACTGGTCCATGTGGGCTACGATTTCGGAGCCTCGCCAAAGAGTTCTTTCAACCGCTTTACATCCTATGCCCGCATCGCCAAACTTGCCCTTCCAGTTGTATCATGTGGCTTCAGAGATACCGTGTTCCCGGCAGGCCTCCTTCATCTGGCACTCTACTGCAACAGCGTTGAGAATCTTCACGATATGTGTTTCTGAAAACCGTGGCCCTGGTGGCTGCGTCGACGGACTCAGGTGGTCCGGCAATATAAATCGTGTCAATACCAGAGCTCCGATCCCTGCGGTACACCCCACTGTAGCTCGATAGGGAGATTCCCCAGAATCCTGCCCAGCCGTTTCATGAAGTCCTCGAGGCCAATAGTAAATTGGTACCCTCTTTCCGTCTCGCCCACCTGCTGGAATGCCACGTGTTCAATAAGTCTTTGCGAACGGCGTTTCAGCTTGTTGACATGCGTCCGGATAGAATTGTACCCAACCTGTCTAATATCCCTTAGAAACAGGGACATGAGTTTCTTGAAGGTTACATCATCCTCTTTGAAATCTGACGCAATCTGAAACTCGCTGAGACACACTTCACGCTCGTTGGCGCCCGGCGTGTATGATATGAATCACCTTACTATCTCTCCCTCACTCCACACCACATGTTTGGATCCTACCGCGAGGTCTTGATTAAACATATGTCTCCAGTTCTGCCATTGCTCGTCGTGTGATTTGGTGTCTGAGGATAATGGAATGACGGAAGTCATATTGGCGCCCAACAAGTCGTACATCCCCCGTACTACTTTCATATCGATACTGCCCCTGCTGTCTTTACTGTATTCCCAAAACCATCGGGCCCGATTCCTTTGGTAGATGTGTACCCAACAATTGTGTTCCCACCCGGTTTGCCACGTCGCGGGTCCCCTTTCCCAGGCCCTAATCCGCCAAACATAGCACCCTAGTTCGCGCACTCAAGGGGACCTGAGTGCTTTACAAAATATCAATCACAGTGGTCTTTCTGTAAATTAAACTTGACACACTGTGTCGATATTGTTATTCTTGGACTTGTCAATCACACTTTACTTAATGACAAGGAGAACAGACGCATGGATAAAACTACAGCAGCAACGGGCGCATACGAAGCTCGTACGGCAAAACACGGAATAAAGATCATCATTTGGTCTCTGGCCTGGGCAGGTAGCATGATCTTTGCGGATATGGCCGCGGCGTACCAGTGGTTTCCTTCTGAATGGATGACCCTACTGTCTATTGCCGCTAACTTTGGGACCGGCGTGGGGGTTGTTCTGGCCTATATGAAGTTTCTGAAAGATCAGGATGAATTACAGCGTAGTATCCAGCTCAATGCGCTGGGCCTGGCCGTGGGAGTCGGACTGGTGGGCGGATTTACCTATTCCCTGCTCGTGACCACGGGATACATCGTGGACGAAGAAGTCACCGACATGATCCTGCTCATCTTAGGCACCTATATGGCCGGTGTGGCTGTCGGTCAGATTCGGTATCGCTAATGAAAAACAAACTAAAGGTATTACGCGCGGAAAGAGATTGGACACAGGCAGATCTGGCCAATGAATTGGACGTATCACGTCAAACAATCAACGCCATTGAAAAGGGGAAGTTTGATCCGAGTTTACCCCTGGCGTTCAAAGCAGCCAGGTTGTTTGAGATGGCTATAGAAGACATATTCACGGATGTGACGGGGCAGTAATGCCTCAATTCCCAACGTCGCAAAAGAACGTTGGGCAAGCGTCCCAAACATGGCCCTGCGGTTCTAAGCTAAGCAAGATGCTCAGCTCAGGCGCAGGGCCCTTTGGGATACTCCAGCTCAGCCCGCCCACTCAAAATAGTCCCGTGACCTGTCCATCTTCATCGAGATCTATGTGGGTGGCAGCGGGACTGGACGGCAGCCCGGGCATGGTCATAATCTCACCACAGAGTGGATACAGAAAGCCCGCGCCCGCCGACAGGCGCACATCGAGGATCGGGAGCTCATAGCCGGTTGGGCGACCTTTGAGCGCAGGATTGTGAGAGAGGGAATACTGGGTCTTCGCCATGCAGATAGGCAGGTTCTGGAATCCGAGTTTCCGATAGCGTCTGATCTTGCGCCTAGCCACCGACTCATATATCACGGACTCCGCCCCGTACACGCGCTTGGCAATAGTCTCGATTTTCTCCTCAATGGTGGCATCGAGGGGATAGAGGAATTCAAAATCGCTGGATTGGTTGGCCGCTCTTACGACTGCCTCCGCGAGGGCCTCGCCTCCGGTGCCTCCGTTGGCCCAGACGTCACTCAGGGCTATATCGGCGGCTCCTGCCTCCCGGGCCATACGATGTACCTCTTCGATCTCCTTGTCCGTGTCCGTGTGGAAGCGATTAATGGCTACCACCACGGGAAT
>JABIQT010000563.1 GCA_018667995.1 Candidatus Latescibacterota bacterium | reverse complement strand
TCTGGCGCTGGCGCTGGCGGCCTCCAGGGCTGCTGGGATTCCGCCTCTTGTGGGGGCCGAGCCCACACCCACCAGATAGTGCGAGCTTGGGTAGGCAACGGGCTGTCGCAGGATCCAGTCAGGAGAGGCGACAGCCCTCGGTCCGGCACAGGACCAGAGCAGTCCAAGAAGGGCCGTCGCACTGATGCCCCTCCAGGAGCGAAGTTGGACAGCCATTCCCAGCATTGCAGGTCTTCCGCTCTGGTGTGGCGAATCGCTGTCTACCACTTGAACAGACACCGTCGTGAGGACAAGGACGGGACTCCCATTTGTCAATTCGTCTCGAAGTATCTGGCCGGCACTGCCCGTGCTAATGTCAAGCCTATGTGCGGAAGGGTCGGGCGCCGAGTTGTGCTCCTGGGACTCTCAATCGAGAGCTCAACTGCCCGAGAAACCTGCTTCGTAAGGCCGTCGAGTGGGGCTTGCTGGAATCGAACCCTGGATGCAGCTCGAGGGCGTCGCATAGCTGCAGCATGAGCACCACATGCACGCCCTGAGCCCCGCGCTCCATGGCCGAAATGATGGACTGATGTGGATCGGCCGCCTCAACCAGCGACGCCTGGGGAAGCCTTTTCGTTCATGGGCGAAGCGCAACACGTCAACGTTCACTGTGGATCTCCTCTCCTATGCTATCATCAATCCCAATATCACTGACAAGCTCATAGCGTGAAAGATGATCGCTAGGGGGTGAAAGTATCACGAACTACAACAACGTAAGAAGTTTCATGTAAAAAATGACGAAAATGGGAAGAAAAAATTAAATTGTTTGCGAGTTGATCGTCAGTTGGGGATATAATATGGAGATGAGCATTCCAAGAAGGCGAACAAGGTGCACGAAGGGACACGACGTGGATGTGAAATCGGAGCTATATAAGGTGTTCTCGGCTGAGCGTCAGGTGATGGTGCTGGATGAGGTGGCGCAGGGAGCGCTGAACCGGTCGCAGGTGGTGCGGGTAGTGTGTATGTCAGCCGTTCTTGCGGCTGCTCTGTGTGGCTGTGCTTCCCCCAGCTGGACTCGCGGCGTGCAATCGGATGGGTACTACTGGCGGGCAGTGGGTTCTGCTGAATCCCAAGGCGCGGCGGATCGACAAGCGAAGACAAACATCGCTGCGGAGCTGCAAGGAGAACTTCTTCGGCGGAGTGACTCGATCACTGCTCGAGAGTCCTTGCGTCAGGGAACCTACGAGTTGGAGCAGGACTATCAGAGCACAGTTCAGGTCATAGGTGAGTCGGAGATACCAGTGGGAACTGAGGTCGTTTCTCAGTACCGACGCTCAGCCTCCGAGTATCTCGCATTGGCCGTCCTGCCGAGGATGGGCGAGAATGCGCTCGAGCAGGAATACGATCTCAGTATGAGAAGAGTTCGGACCAGAGCGATTGTGCCCGGATTGGCGCAACTCGCGAAGAAAGAGTCTCGGAAAGGCTGGGGCATCATTAGTGCGGAGGTGACTGGGCTGGTCGGATGGAGCGCTCTGCATTTGCTGGCCCGAGACCTCAAGGATCGGCGTCAGCGGGCCCGAAGCACCTCTACCTACAATTACTATGACAAGTGGGCAAATCGTGCGGGATGGGGGAGCCTCTCCATGGCAACGCTCGCCCTTGGGACGTATGGCTACAGCCTCATTGATGGCTTGTTCGTGAGTCCCCCGAAGTATGAGTTACTTCTCACCGTCGATCGCGATATGGCTAGACTGATCCTTTGGGCTTCAAGATAGCTCGTGGACGGAAATATGAAGATCCTCTCCGCACTTCTTGTATCGGTGTCTGTGGCGGGACCAGCCTTTCCATCCGCGCCCGTGGCCGGGTCTCACTATGAGTTGACAGGGACTACCTCGGTAGTAGACGGGCAGGCGGTCGCCTTCGTACCAGCATCAGGCTCTTCAGGTCGAGGGGTCAAGAGTGGCACGGGTTTTGCGCAAAGCGAACAGAAGATCTCGATAGACACAAACTCCGAAGACGCGGGATTCACTCTCGAAAGCTGGATTCTGCCAAGATCTAACAGTGCCCCGACACATGATTATCTGTTTAACACCCACACTGCAGATTTCAGAGATGTTCGTGTTATCGTAGAAAACTGCAGCGAGCTGCAATTCAGCTTCTGGGACAACAACAATGGCACCCCCGGACGTGGCAGCGAGCACATTCTGTATGCCAGTGGCCTGAATTGCGATCGCTGGAGCCATGTAGCAGCTACCTATGACGGCTCCACAATGAAGTTATACGTGGACCAGATCCTCATCGGGAGCAAGTCTGCAGTCGGCGGGATGTTGATTAATGACAATACGCAAATTGGGGGCTGGTCGAATGCTTCGGAGCGGTTCACCGGAGATATTGATGAAGTGCGTATTTGGAATAGAGCTCTGGATGCAGACGAACTTGCGGAGTATGGGGATAGTGAGCTAAGTGGTGCTGAGCCCAATTTGGTTCAGTATCTGCGTTTCAACATTGAGGACTCTCTAAGCATTGGCGGCTATTCGTTTGTTACCGAACTGGCGTCATTATCTGTGACGACAAGTCCCGGGCAGCCGATCTCTATTCCATTGTTAGGCACTGATTGGGAGAATGATCCGCTCACCTACGCCCTTGTAGACATGCCTACTCAAGGGGAGGCGAGTCTATCGAACTCAACGGTTCTCTATACGCCCAATCAGGGCTATGCTGGGCTAGATAGCATCTCGTATTCAGTAAGTGACGCGGAGGGAACATCTGGCTCCGCATTCGTTCGGATCACGGTCTCTGCGCCGGTTCAGGCGAATCGGGACCCAGTCTTGTCGCCGATCGGTGCGAGAGCCATTGTGCAGGGCAGCCAACTGAGTTTCTCGCTTACGGCGAGCGATGAGGATG
>JABIQT010000542.1 GCA_018667995.1 Candidatus Latescibacterota bacterium | reverse complement strand
CTGAGAAATAACATAGTGTTGAAGACGAGACCCGGGTCGCCTGTAGTTGCCGATATGATTCGAGCCGACCTTGAGATGTTGTACCAGCGGGGTAAATACGCGTCAGTAGTGGCCGAGGTGTACGATGACGAGGCTGATCGACATGTTCGTTACCGCCTTAGGGGTAATCCGGTTCTAAAGGAAATCAAGATTACCGGAGCCACGGTCGCGAGCACAGATACCTTGTTGTCGCTGATGGTCTCGCGGATCGGCGCACCCATAGACTTCCGCACATTGAGACAGGATGCAGTGCGGATTCGGTCGTGGTATCACGATCGGGACTACGACCTCACACATCTTGCCTCGTTCACGGCCGATTTGGAGACTGGTAGGGTTGAAATGGTCCTGGACGAAGGGAGAATAGCGTCCGTTGAGGTCTCCGGGAATGTGCGCACACGAGAATGGGCCATATTGCGAGAGTTTCCACTGCAATCCGGTGACATCTTCGACGCTGCCGCTGCCGACCGGGGGATCACTAACATCCACAGTACAGGTCTCTTTGAGTCCATTACTATGGACATAGAAAAGAAAGATGGACGTCCCACTGTCCGGATTGATGTCAGAGAGCGCTCGTCTCTTATAGTGAAACTGGGTGCACGATTTGGTAGAGAAAGAGACAGCGAGGCCGTTCTATCCTTAACGGAAGCCAATCTACTGGGTACAGGTTCGCGCGTTACGGGGCGCATGGATTACGGTTCACGTCGGCAAAGATTCAGCTTGGACTTCAGGTCAGATCGTGTTTTTCGGACGTACCTGACTTACAGGGTCTCCATGTACAGACAGCGCGACGATAGGTATGTCTATAATCAATTGACGCAGATCGGCGATTTTCGAGAAACACGCAATGGGATCCGATTCACGTTGGGCCAGCAGATCGCCCGGCTCGGGACCGTATCCTTGACGGCCCGAGTTGAAGGCAATACGTACCGGACACGTAGAGGCGCAAGTCCTGACGGTCGCAGTGATATCAGGAGTCTCAGATTGCGATCTCAGGTGGACAATCTCGACAGATACCCATTTCCATCATCAGGACATTTACACGATGCCTGGATCGAGACCGCCAGTGATGTATTGGGTGGTCATCAGAGATTCCTTCGTGGACACGCCTCGCTCGAGTGGTACCACACGCTGAATGGTCGGTTTACACTCAGGCCGCAGTTCGTCTTCGGCATAGGTGAGGGCGATATTCCATTCAGTGAACAGTTTAGCCTCGGTGGCCAGCAGAGCTTCTTCGGTTACCGAGACGATCAGTTCAGAGGCGCCTATCTCCTGAGCGGTAGTTTTATGGTCCGAACCTTGATCATGCCGCGGGTATTCGCCGATGTGCGATATGACACGGGCGGACTATGGCAGCGCCGAAAGGATTTTCGTTGGGATGATCTGCGTCATGGCGTGGGAATAGGCCTGAGTCTGGACACGCCAGTTGGACCGTTTCAGGTACATTACGGATCAGCCAGTTTTGGTGCCAGGCGTGCTTATTTGAATCTGGGGCATAGATTCTAACTCGTTTCAGATACATCGCGGATCAGCAGGTTCTGGTGTACGGAGCAGGGGACTGCAGCTCTTTCCATCTGTGATAACGGTTCATTTCTTTGAAGGATTCCCCGATGCCGATACCTGAACGGATTCGGTGCTATTTCGGTATTCTAACGACCGGCACTCCTCCATCGAGATTTTGATATTTACGTTGACATTCGGTCCACTATCGGACACCATGTTCGTCATTGATTTACCTGACCTACAGACACTCTAGACGCCTCCATGCCTACGCTCTCTTTCTCTCCGCGTGTACCTGTAATCGACGCCAACGTATGTGTCGGCGATACCCATATAGCACCATCGCCCTGTCGGGACCGGATTCAGCTTCTCGAGGAAATGGCACATCACGGAGTCGGCCGCTCTGTAGTATATCACGCGCAGACTGAAGAGATCAGCCCAATAGACGGTAACAGACTTCTTGAGGACTGGCTGGCTGGTGGAGATGATCTGATCCCTCAATGGTCCATCTTGCCTACTGAGGAATCAATGTCGCAGGTGGCGTCGCTCCATGCCGATGGGCGTGTCCGTAGCGCACGACTGAGTGACACATCCGGCACCGGGTTACCGTTCCGTCCTTGGGCTTTCCACGATCTTCTATCCTGGCTGGCAGAATCCCGTATACCAATCTGGATACCCCT
>JABIQT010000934.1 GCA_018667995.1 Candidatus Latescibacterota bacterium | reverse complement strand
TGATCGAAGAGAACTTTAGAGTTATTCTCCTCATAAGGCCAGTTGGCTAGCCCGTACCCCTGTGAATCTCCGATGCGTTTGAGATGAAGTGGATAGGAACAGTCCAGAACCTTTGCGTCATAATAGGATATCCAGGTGCCGTCGTGGGCGTGATCGAAATCCCAAAACGCGATTAAACCATCCAAATTCGCTACGGTCTGAATATTGGATTGCTGTTCAGATTTCTGCATCTTCATAACCTTGATCATGCGCTATATTCAGCCGTATTGAACACTCTCTGGCCATTTCGAACCAGCATAATGGCGGTGCAGGATGTACCAGTGTGCGGTTGCACCGCCTATGCACTCCGGAGCAACAAGACACGGACAATCACGCTGACGCAGCGCCGTCCCGCTTGATGCGATGGGTATGGCCTGTTTCATCCAATGAGTCAATGTGCCTAACCGTCCTTGCAACGTTCTACCAGTTAGCTGAAGGCATCCATCCACAGCGTTGCAGGACACTGAGCCTTCCTGGCCTGAAAGCCAGCAGGCGTGACGGCCATTATCTCGCCGAGGGATGGGCTTCGTACATCTGTACGTATCGTTCGGTATGTTCGTCGGCCTGCTGGATGACTCTCGGTTCCGGAAGTGGGCAGCGGGGCCTCGATTCTACTCCAAGGAAATCTAACACGCTCTCTAGTGTGCCATGCCTATTAGCGGCGAGCAGCTCATAGGAGACCTCGAATGGAACTACATTATTGGCGCTGAACCAGCGCCGCCAGTCTTCTTCCTGCTGGGTAACTAATCGCACGAAGAAATCCACACGATCGAAATCAAACGCGGGAGTGTTTACGGGAATCTCCGAGTCCTTGGGATAACGGAACTGCTCCCGACCGGTGGTGGCACGCCAGAACGATACAGCCTGACGCACCTTATTATTGCGTCGAAGCCAGAGATAACCAATCTCATTGAAGACCGATTGGAGAACTTCATGATCATTCGGCGCTTCAGTATCGTACGCCTCACGCACCCGGGATACGAAGCCAGGAAGACCATTCCAGAACATCCGAAATCCAGCGATCCCATTGGGAGATGTTATCTGGTTCCGCGAGGATGTAAGTTGGTCTCGGAAGTGCTCAGGACTCGAATCCTCATCAACTCCTAAGAGAAAATGCCTTCCAGGAGGCGAACCACAGACCTCTGTGTCCGTCAAGGTCTCGCATAATAGGAGACTACCACTTCTCTGGACGGTGCAGATCATGTAGGTGAGAGGGCGTGCCATGAATCCATTGACTTTCACATTTTCAGCGGGGATGAATATGGCTCATTGGAATGAACCGACCAAACAGTGCTGTGAGGGTTCTCTATTCGCTCTAACACCTCTGACCGGCAGCGTTAGCTGAGATCGGCGATTGCCTGCCAGGCGCTGCTACGAATAGAATACCCTATAAGATCAGAGATAGACTAAACGTAGTTGCGTCGCATAGATTGGATAGCTATACATGATCCGCGGATTCCAGGTACCGATACAGTACCTGATCTGTTAACCAGACACCATTTGCAGATTTGTGGAGTATATACCCCACTCGATCATCCGACCTGCATGGACTCTGAATATAGCAGGCTCACCATGTCGCGATCCAACCTTTAAAGCCGTCTGAATATCCGATGACAAATGCACGTGATGTCTGCGCCTCTTCATAGGGCCACACTGTTCAATAGAACTAAGATTCTTTCGAGCTGTGCCGTGACAGAGGAAGTCCTGTGGCGTTACAGATTCCAAACCGAGGTCACTTCTATGGAGTGTCCCTGGCATGCCCTGATACGCCTCCCATCGTCTGAGAATACGAATCGTGACTTGTCGTTATTCGCGACGACATCTTAAAGGAGGTTTGGAATTGATACTCGGCCATGTGCTGCGGCTTCTTCGATAAGTTCTTCAACGTCTGCCCATCCATTTTCATCGAGTGTAAGACCAATGATCTCTGGCGGATGGCGAAGTATCAGACTGAGAAACTTAGAAATCTGAATGAGATTATATTTCGTTTCCACTGTCTTCTCTTACGCCTCGTACCAGCGACAAGATGGACGCCTATCGTCGATTTTGCCTGACTGCATGGGATTGTCAGGCTGGCGGAAACAAGACATCCTGAAATGGCTATTATCTCTCAGAGATTTCAATAGCAGGAAACTACGCAGCGCTTCTCAGTCTGATTTGTACTCTTTGTCCAGTATTCCTGCTTTTTTCAGTTGTTTCTCCAGCTTGGCGATCTTGGCCTGGGCGCTCAAGGCAAAAATGAACCCCATCGTGCCAAGTGACATGCCTATGATTCCAAATGCCTCCATACGGCTTCTCCCTCTCTTTATTTGGTACCCCTTCGGCTCGGATTGATTTATCTGTTCAATATATAACATATGGTAATGTCTCGTATAAGCTGCGCGAGGCTAACGCCAATACTATTCGAATTTACGACGCCAAACTTCAACGGTGCTAATTGGGTACCCGAGCCCCAAAGATGATTCCGAAGATCGGGTATAGTTTATCGGATGTGAACTCACTTTCATTCTCTGTATCAACACGGTGTACGACAACCATTTTTGAATCGGGGTAGATTCTCAACATATGCACACCCATTCCCGTATGTTGATACGACGCATAATTCATATTTACATTCCAAAGCATCCCGTAGGCTATTCCATAATTTCTATCCATAATCGAGTAAGGTTTCGTACTCTTCTCGATCCAGGATTTTGACACGATCTGCTTCCCCTGCCAATTACCACTATTGGCATACAAAATGCCATAGAGAGCCAAATCATATGCGGACATTCTAAAGTGATAAGCCGGAAACATTGATTTGTTTTTTTCATACTGATAAAAACCATCAGCCTCCGGAATTTCAAAATCAGCATCTGATGCATCGATGTTTTCGTACTCGCCCTTATAATGAATCATACCCAGTGGTTTTGCGACTTCTTCCGCAAAGAGATCATAGATGTTTCTTCCTGTCTTATCTTTCAGAATAGCTCCAAGTACATTGAAATCCCAGTTGTTATAATAAAATGCCTCACCTGGCCTATGAATGCCTCGTTCAGGTCTGGACGCTTCCATGCCCTCTGATTCCGCAGCCGCCGGATGATAGATTCCTGAACGTGATTTGAGCAAATCGATCACTTTTGCCCCTTTTTCGAGACTGGTTAACTTGGGCTCAGTATCATCGATGCCAATCTCTTTGAGAGTAGCGCTTGTGTCAATTATCCCTCTTTCAGTAAAAATGCCATAGAGCGAGTTTAGGAGTGCTTTTCTGATAGAATGAACAAGCTGCTTTTTGTAGATATCTCCCCATTCGAAGAAGACTCTACCATCAGAAACTAATATCAAAGAGGAAGATCCCACCTTTTCAAGGTAAGGGGTCAGTTCTGCCAATTTCTCTGAGGAGAAACCAGCCTGCTCTGGTGTTATTCGTTTCAATTGATCATTCTGCGCATGAATAGATGTTGATAGCATGCATAGATATAAAACCAGTAGGCGAAGGAAGTTACCGGAGTTCTTTGACAGTTTACTCATATCAGACCTTCTATTCAGCTGGATTCTGTAACAGCGATTTGGGGACTGTGGCGCAACTT
>JABIQT010001027.1 GCA_018667995.1 Candidatus Latescibacterota bacterium | reverse complement strand
TGCTGACGACCGCCGCAAGCAGGATTGAAATCGTCTCGGCAAAGCAGTTGGCTGTACTCGTTGTGGCGCTGGTGATTACACTCATTCAGGTACTCAATCTGCTCTGCTATGTTTCCTTTGAACTGATCAGATTGCCAGAGGACTTCTCCATCGCGCTGTCACCAGTGACAGTGGTGCTCGTCTTTATCCTGTTTGTACCCGTGGCTGCGTTCATCTCGTCCATCCTGCTCATGATTTCGGCGTATGCCAAGTCATACAAGGAAACTCAGTTTTACTTCTTTCCGGTATTTCTCACCATCTCGGTTATGATGGCTTCGGCTCTTCTACCAGGGATTTCGCTTCAGTCGGCGATCGTCCTTGTTCCCTTGGCAAACGTGAGCGTCGCGGTTCGAGAGATTCTTGTGGGTACTTTCAACTGGCCAATGCTCTTAATCACCCTTGTGGTGATGTCTGCGGCCGCCCTGCTCACGGGCCGTTCTTCGGCGCGTATGCTCTCCCTGGAACGGCTGGTGGTGACGGGTGAAATGGACCAGGCCGATTTATCGGGCGGGGACGCCTTATTCTCTAAGAAGGTACTCGTGTGGTACGCCCTGATCTGGGCGGTGGTGTTCGCTGTAGCTACCAATATTCCGTTGGAAGACGCCTTTGTAACGCAGCTGATCTTTAACGAATTTGTACTCTTTGTGGGCATCCCCTTAGTCATAATCTGGAAATACCGATTGCCTATAAAGGAAGCCCTCGCTTTGCGAGCACCCAAGCCCATAGTGTGGCCAGTAATCGTGCTGATGGTTCCAGCGACACAGCTTGCCGGCACTGCTGTATTCATGCTGGCCAATCTTGTCTTCCCGGTTCCGGAGAAACTGCTTGAGGAGTTCGGAAGAAACATCCTGCCGGAGGAAATCCCGATCTGGCAATTATTGATCTATATCGGAATTATACCTGGGATCTGTGAGGAAATAGGATTCCGTGGGCCGCTGCTATACGGTCTTCGTAGGAGATTCCCTCCTGTGACCGTTATGCTGGTGGTGGGATTGATATTTGGCCTATTCCATATGGAACTGTTCCGTATTATCCCCACTGGATTCCTGGGTGTAATAATCACAGGAATTGCCCTGCTGACTGGTTCAATTTTTCCAGGTATGGTGTTACATGCAGCCAACAATATCTTTGCAGTAGCCATGGCCAAGATGGACGTGTCGCTGGCGGACCTGAATTGGTGGTACTACGGGTTAGGAATGTTAGCCTTCGTGGGGTGTGTGGTGCTACTCTACAGGAATCGAACGCCATATCCGGACCCGAATGAACACCTGTAGGAATCAGTGACCGAGATAGTCATCCGCCCATCGCCTGTGTCTTTTCAGGATAGTCTTCATGTGGGCCTGCCCAGCAAGGTTTCTTATCTCTCCTGGATCATCCCTCATATCGAAGAGCTGTTCTGGATTGGTTCCCTCAGAGCATCGTATGAATTTATGGCGCTGAGAGCGGATCATTATTGCCATTTTTCCGAGATCTTTCGTGTCAGGATAGAGTTCAGCTGTCACGTATTCGCGGCCACTCAGAGTAGGCTTTTCGATATAGGGACGAAGGCTCGTCCCGGTGACCTCATCAGGACATGGGATACTCGCGTAGTCACAGATTGTAGGCAGTATGTCGATACCTGAGACGAGGTGGTTCTCGTCTGAGACACCGGGGGGTGTCATCCCTTTCCAACTTACAATCAGAGGCACACTTACCGGATTCTCGTACAAACTGAGTTTTACGATCCATTTGTGAGCGGCCATTCCTTCGCCGTGGTCGCTTGTAAAGACGATAAGTGTCTCTTGCTCCAATCCTTGTCTACGGAGAGATTCAACAATTCGTCCCACCTGTTGGTCTACCTCTTCGACTAGGCGGTAATAGGTATTGAGATAGGAGCGCCAATCAGGTTCCGACCACTGTCGCGTATACTGTAATTCCTCACCGTAGTACGGCCGCTCGCGACACCACTGAATCAGTCCAGGCTCCTCTGGATCGACCGCGAAGTTTTCCGGCAACTGTGGATACGAATTGACATTAGGGTGAGCGACCGGATCCTCTCGCACGGACCAGCAGATATCGTGCGGATTCGTGAGGCACACGGAAAGCATGAATGGGCGGTCGTGTTCACGTTCCAGGAAGGAGACCGCATTATCGGCCACCGTGCTGTCACTCTGAGAGCCATAGCGCATATTACCCCATAGATCCCGGCTCAGATATTCTACGGCCGAGTCCGTGACCGGCATCCCCCAACCACCTGCCCAGGCAGCGGCGTATCCGGCTTCGGCAAATATGGATCCAATGGTGGGTAGATTCGGTTTTGGATGCAGACCATTGACGAGTGCGCCGGTCTCATGTGGCATGCGCCCGGTATAGAGGCTATTCCTGGAAGGGCCACAGACAGGGGACGCGCAATACGATCGTTCAAAGCGTACACCATTGCTGGCAATAGCATCCATATTCGGAGTTCGTAGCGACGAATTCCCGTAAGCGCCCATGGCCTGTCGGGCCTGCTGATCTGTTATTATGAGAAGTATATTCGGGGACCTATCTACCATTCGGTAACCCAGCGTGCCCGCAAGCCGCCGCGGGGTGGTTTCTCATGAAGACTATACTCGATTGGCTCAATCTCTGACCGAGTGCCTATCTTCATACTTCCCAAAGGGAAACATCTCGAGCTCGAGGTCGGACGGTATGTAGTGCCAGGCCGTGCTGTAACGGGAGCGTGCGCTGGTATTCGTTGAGGCGCCGTGCAACAGATTCGCGGAAAACAACACGACTGTGCCACCCGGGCATTCCACCTGAACGGCCTGGGTCTCATCGACTTTCGTCCAGTTACCGTGTGCAAATGTGCCAGAACCGGATTCGTGGGCAACCAGTTCTCCTGTCACATGACTCTGTGGTAACAACTTGAGACAACCATTGGCCCGATCTGTCTCTTCAAAATAGATGGCGCAACTCACCACCCTGTCCGTATTTGTACCGAAGTAATGGTTATCCTGATGCCAGCCTGTGGAGGTGCCTCCATGGGGAAGCATCGGGAAAAACTTGGACCCGAACATGTGTAGTCTGGGACCAATGAGGTCTGCCACGCGATCCGTGATTGCGGTCTCACGAGCCACATCGAGTATACGAGGCTCCTCCACGCATACGCCCTGGACCTTGAAAAGACGTCCCGGAATCACCTCTCCACCTTCATCAGGTTGAAGTGCGAAT
>JABIQT010000436.1 GCA_018667995.1 Candidatus Latescibacterota bacterium | reverse complement strand
TTGAGAAATCTCCTGTGAAGCAAGAGTCCCATTTTCTCCAGCGAGACACCTCCGTTCCAGTCAAATCTGTTACATCTTCGACAGAGGTGCAGAAACACGTCGGACAGACCATCGTACAGTTGGCACAGGTCAGGCATTTATTAGCTACATCGTCCCATCGGGGATGGTCCTGATTTTCGTGCAGTAGATCCTTCAGACCTGAGGTATTGAGGCTACGTCCCATGCTTCCCGTCGTTTGAGACACAATCTTCTCGGCACGCGCAACTTGATCTTCTGTCGCCAGAGAATGTGGAATGCTGCACATAAGGTTTTGACCTCGCTCAGATCCAACTTCCAGCACGAAGTAATGCTCCGATTCGTCAGCTACTTCAGTCAACGACAGATCAAAACCGTTCTCTGCCCGGGGACCGGAGTCCATGGACGCACAGAAACACGTACCGCCTGCCCTGGCACAGTTGATTGCAACGATGAAAACATCCGAGCGGCGCGCTTGATAATGGGTGTCCACATACGCACCCTCCAGGAACACCTTGTCCTGAATCGCGATTGCCTGCAGCTCACAAGACCGTACCCCGAAAAACGCGAATTTCGTGTCGGGGTTGTCATCATTCTTCACAGTGAAGCTGTCCTTGGTACGTTCCGCCGAAAACAGCTTGATCGCTGGGGGATGCAGGTACTGTTTCCAGGAATCTGGACCAACCACATATGCGAACAGAGATTGTCCGTCTCCATCCACCAATCGGTACCGCCCTCCGTCTTGCTCGTCCACGCGCCCCAATGGCAGATCATCGATCGTAGCGATGTTGCGATAGACAACAGTATTGTCTCGTTCTACAGGCCCCAGCACCTCATAACCTGTATCTGCAAGCGCATCAATAAGACACTGCATCTTATCCCGTGAAATGACCCAATGATCCTTGGAATCTCTTGTCTCTGCCACTACTCCTCCGAACTATTTATGAACACAGATCATTCGATCTTTAGCCATGCTCCCGACGTCAGCAATCATGTGGTTTACCGTTAACAGATTCTCGGAAGTTGCTCTCCACTTAACATGTCCAGAATCCGTTTGACACCGATTTCACTTTCAATGGTGACGCGGCCATCCCCATCGCCATCTATCCGACCGATGCAAGTGGCCTGAGCACTGATCGTTTGCTCGCGCATACAGATCAGCGCCTGCTCCGCCTCTGCCTGTGGTACGATGACGATCATGCGTCCTTCATTGGCTACATAGTAAGGATCCAATCCGAGAAGCTCGCAGGCGCCCCTGACATCATCCCGCACGGGTATGGCTCGGGCCGATACATGGAGCCGCAATCTGGCCGATTCTGCGACCTCCACCAGCGCACTTGCCAGGCCGCCCCGCGTTAAATCCCGTAAACAGCGGAGCGTTACGCCATGTTCCTGCAATGCATGTACTACGGGCCACAAATGGTCACAGTCGCTTTCTACAGGCGATTCAAAGGTCAATCCATCACGCTGTGTCATGACAGCAATTCCATGCCGGCCCAGGTCCCCGCTAAGCAGAATGGCATCACCTTCTCGAATCGCGGAAGGACCGGGCTTCGTCTGCGAAGACATCACGCCTATGCCGGACGTATTAATGAAGATACCGTCGCCCTTACCCCGATCCACAACCTTCGTATCACCCGTGACGATGCGAATACCGGCAGTATCTGCTTGTTGCCGCATGGATCTTACCACATCGCTGAGCAAGGCCACACTCAGACCTTCTTCCAATATGAAACCGGCGCTCAGATAGACCGGTCGGGCACCCGCCATGGCGAGGTCATTTGCTGTGCCACAAACGGCTAGTTTTCCGATGTCTGCCCCGGGGAAGAACAACGGCTGTACGACATAGGAATCGGTTGTGAATGCTAGTCGATCCGAGGTCAGGTCCAAAACCGCACTATCGGACTGTTCATCGAGAATTTCATTGTCAAAACCAGCTACAAATATCTGGTCAATAAGTTGTCTCATCAGACGTCCGCCACCACCATGGGCCATCTGAATGGTCTTGTGTTCTGATAGGGGTACTGGACAGGTATTCATGATTCATCACTTCCAGAAATAGACAACTCCGCATTATTCATACTGCTGGCGCCGGATCATCCACCAGTTCCGAGCCCCTGTATCGGTAGTACGCTGCGCAGGCTCCCTCAGAGGAGACCATGGTGGCTCCCAAGGGATGCTCCGGCGTACAGTTCTTTCCAAAAGCAGGACACTCATGAGGTTTTGCTACTCCCCGGAGTACGCTGCCACTGATACATTCCGCTGGCTCCACCACGGCGGACCTCTGAGATGGGTATCGCAACTCCGCGTTGAGGGATTCATACGCGGTTCTCAAGGTGAATCCGCTGCCTGGAATTTCACCTATGCCCCGCCACGAACGGTCATCAACTCTGAAGACCTTTTCGACAATCTCCTGTGCGGCGGAATTCCCCGTCTCGCGGACCGAACGTGTATACTGATTCTCCACCTCGTACCGACCTTCCTCCAACTGCCTCACGCACATATATACGCCCTGTAGAATATCAACCGGTTCGAACCCTGTGACCACAATAGGAACCCGGTATCTGGAGGCAATGGGAACGTATGCCCGGTAACCCATCACGGTACACACATGGCCCGCAGCCAGAAAGCCCTGGACCGAGCACTCGCGGTCATTCATGATGGCTTCCAGTGCTGGTGGCACGAGAACATGGGATACTAGTACGGAGAAATTCTTCACGCCACGTTGGTGGGCCTGATATACGGCCATGGCGTTTGCAGGAGCCGTCGTCTCAAATCCGACGGCGAGGAATACGACCTCTTTATTTGGATTTGACTCGGCCATCGTGACAGCGTCGAGCGGAGAATACACAATGCGTACATCATGCCCCTTCGACTTCACCGAGAGCAAATTGTCCTTCGACCCCGGAACCCGCAACATATCGCCGAAAGAGCAGAAAATGACATCGGGCAGGGCCGCGATCTCCAAGGCTCGATCGATCGTCTCCAGGGCCGTCACACACACAGGGCAACCTGGCCCATGGACCAGGGAGATAAGATCTGGCAACAGCTGGTCGATACCATATTTTACGATGGCATGGGTCTGACCGCCGCAGGCTTCCATGATCTGCCAGGGCCGGGTCGTGAGTTTGTGTATGGCTTCGGCATATCCACGAGAGGACTCAGCATCCCGATATTCATCAATGTATTTCATGGCACGATTTCACTTTCGGTCGGGTCAGACGGAACTCAATCGGATGAAAAAACCCAATCCTAACGAAAGATCAAGATCGAACCATTCACGTTGTCGAGAACGTGATCGGTGGTGCTGCCGAAGGCCAGTTCATGAAGCCGCCCATGGCCGTGTGATCCTACTATAACGAGACTAGCTTGCTCGCTCTGCGCGGTCCGGGATAGTGCCTCATTCGGTGTGCCTTCGTACAGAATCGCGTTAAAATCCAGTTTATAGGGCGTCAAATAGTCTTCCGCATCGTCAACAATTCTGGTACCGATTTCTTTACGGTCTGTGGCCACCACGACCACCAACGCGGCCCCCATCCTTTCGGCCATGTCTGCACCGATCTCGAGGGCATGTCCGCCCTTCTCACTACCATCATATCCGACAACAATTCGATCCAAATCCTGCTGCCCCTCCCGTGCGATGAGAAGCGGCCGCGTAATTCGGTGAAGCACCGCCCTGATATAGGATTTACGTTCTTCGCTATCTTCCTCATCGACGGATGCCGCATCTCCGAGTATTACAAGATCCGACCGTGGTGCGCAAAGCACCAACTCCTCAACTGGTTCACCAATGATCACTTCGGTACGGCCAGTGAGCTGTCTCGACCTGTAGTCCTCTTCGAAGTTTTCCAGTTCGTGAAGGGCATCTCTTTCCAGAAGTCGCCGTGCCTCATCCGTTTCGTGCAATCCTTCCTCAAGAGTATTGACGTCAACGATGTGGACACCATAAACATGTGACTCATACCTTTCGGCGATGGACCATAAGTGGGCCTCGCCGGCCGCGCCATGTGGCCCCGCATCTGCCGGTACAAGAA
>JABIQT010000766.1 GCA_018667995.1 Candidatus Latescibacterota bacterium | reverse complement strand
CTTAATCCAGGTCCACGCTTCTCAGAAAACGGACCTGGGGCAGGTCATCTACTGCAATTCCATCACGCTCACACCCGGCACCGTTACACTGGATGTCCGTGACAATACAATACTAGTACATGCCCTGACGAAAGAAGCTGCCGTTGATCTGAAGTCAGGCGAAATGGATCGCCGAGTTGCCAGTATGGAGGGCTCCTCCTGATGTTTGCCAGTGCAACTGCAGGTATCATGGTAACGATGTTGGTCGCGCTTATCGCGGCTGTACGCGGGCCCACAGTCTTCGACCGTATTCTGGCCGTCAACATGTTCGGAACCAAGACGGTGCTTCTGATCGCCGTAAGTGGTTTCCTGATGGGCAGGCCGGAGTGGTTGGATCTGGCACTGGTTTACGTGTTGATGAACTTCATCGGGACCTTCGCCGTGTTCAAATTCGTCCGATTCGGGCACTTGGGCCACGACAACGAAGAGGCGAGCTGATGACCATGTTCCTGGACGCTATGAGTTGGGTGTGCCTGGTAGGGGGGGCTGCCTTCTGTATTATTGGCGCCATCGGTCTGATCCGTCTGACCAATTTCTACGATCGTACGCATGCAGCTGGTATTACGGATACCATGGGCGCGGGATTAATACTGGTCGGACTGATCCTTCAGGCCGGGCCTACACTTGTTGGCGTCAAGTTGGTCATGATTCTGATATTTATCTATCTCACATCGCCCGCAGTGGGACACGGAGTAGCAATGGCGGCATTCTCCCACGGAGTAGAAATGCCCGGTGACCAATCGGAGATTGCAGCTGAAGAGGACGGAAATGTCATTTCCCATTGAGGCGATTCTCTTCGTTTTTTTACTTATAACTGCCGTGGTGATCGCCAGATTGCGTGACCTGTTCGCCGCCGCTATGCTGACGGGGATATTCACCTTGCTGTCAGCAGGCCTTTTTACCTTGATGGATGCCGTTGATGTGGCTTTCACGGAAGCCGCAGTGGGCGCAGGTGTGTCTACTGTGCTGATGCTCGGAGCTCTGTCCCTTTCGGCGAGGACGGAGAAGCCTCAACCGATTAAGATATTACCACTTATTGTAGTTATAGCAACGGGATCAATGCTGGTCTTGAGTACCCTGGACATGCCTCATTACGGCGATCCTAATGCAGTAATCCATAAGTATCTGGCCCCCCAGTACATCGAGGGAGCTCAGGCTAAATTTGGGTTGCCCAATATTGTGACTGTGGTGCTGGCGAGTTATCGTGGTTACGATACGCTCGGTGAAACAGCGGTGATTTTCACGGCTGCGGTAGGCGTGCTTCTTCTGCTGGCTGGTGGATTCCCATCCAGAAAAGAGGATCAAGAATGAATCTTGCGCACCTGAGAATGCGGGACAAGATCATTCTCAGGGTGGTCGCTCGTGCATTCATTCCTTTTATTCTGCTCTTTGGCCTATACGTCCAGTTTCACGGCGACTACGGTCCAGGTGGTGGATTTCAGGCCGGTGTTATCTTTGCGGCCGGTTTCATGCTATACGGTATCATTTTTGGATTGGAAAGCCTGCTACGCGTCATGCCATGGTCTGTTGTGGAACGTGGATTGGCTCTGGGGTTGCTGATCTATGGTTGCGTCGGCGTCGAGAATATGTTGATGCAGGGCTATTTTTTGGACTATAGCATGCTCGATGAGGCAGACCCCAAACATGGGCTGCATCTCGGTATTCTCATCGTGGAACTGGGCGTCGGCCTAACAGTAACCATGGCGATGCTGGCTATCTTCTATTCCTTCTCTGGCAGGAGGCGGAAATAGTGGAAATTCTGGGCCTATGGAACTATTGGATTGTCATCGTACTCATGATGATTGGTCTCTATATCGTTATGGTCCGCGACAATCTCGTCAAGAAGATGATGGGACTGAGCATTTTTCAGGTTTCGGTCATCATGTTCTATGTGTCTATGGGCAAGGTGACGGGCGGCACCGCACCGATTGTCCCGGAGGGCGGCCAGGAAACGATCTACTCAAACCCTCTGCCCCACGTTCTGATGCTGACGGCCATCGTGGTCGGAGTGGCCACTCTATCTCTCGGATTGGCTCTGATTGTTCGTATCTATGAGACGTTCGGTACGGTGGAGGAGATCGAGATTGCAGAAATGGACAAGGGGGGGCGGTGACAGATCAACTACCGGCCTTGCAGGTCGTTGTTCCACTGCTGGCGGCCCCCGTCTGTCTCCTCATTCGTCATGCCGGCACGGTGCGGATTTTCGCAATTCTCACCTCTTGGATTGTCCTGGGTATCTCCCTGTTACTGCTGGACAATGTCGAGGCGAACGGTACAATCTCCTACGCCATGGGACAGTGGGCCCCGCCGCTGGGAATCGAATACCGCATAGATATTCTCAATGTCTATGTTCTGGTCGTCGTAGCTTCGGTCAGTGCGGTCATTCTTCCCTTTGGCATGGGCAGTGCCGAAGAGCGTGTTCCCAAAGAACGCTATTACCTCTACTACGCGGCATTCCTTCTCTGTATAGCCGGTCTCATGGGCATCTCCATAACGGGAGATGCTTTCAATCTTTTCGTGTTTATCGAGATCACTTCGCTTGCGATCTACTCGCTTGTTAGTCTTGGGCCTCAGAGACGGGCGCTGATAGCAGGATTCTCCTATCTGATCATGGGTACCATTGGAGGGACGTTCATCCTCATAGGTATCGGTATGATGTATCAGATGACGGGGACGTTAAACATGGCGGATCTTGCCCAACGCCTTCCTGCTGTGATTGAAACCAGGACTATCTGGATGGCCTTCGCCTTCCTGGTAGTCGGAACGAGTATCAAGCTGGCCGTATTTCCGCTTCATCAGTGGCTGCCCAATGCATATACCTATGCGCCCTCCGCAGTCTCTGCGTTTCTTGCCGCCACCGTTACAAAGGTATTCTACTACGTTCTGGTCCGCATAATTTTCACGATCTTCGGAGCAGCGTTCGTCTTCGACAAGATACAGCTGCAGTACATCCTGCTACCACTATCCATTCTTGCGATGTTTGTGGGATCGATCGCGGCGGTATTCCAGCACAACATTAAGCGTCTACTCGCCTATTCGAGCATAGCCCAGATTGGGTACATGACCCTCGGCCTGAGCTATGCCAATGTCGAAGGGCTGACCGGGGGGCTCGTACACATCTTCAATCACGCAATGATGAAGGGCGGTCTGTTTCTCGTCGTAGCCTGCGTGACGTACAGAATAGGATCATCGGAACTCAAAAACATGCAAGGTCTGGGGCGGCACATGCCGCTCACCATGGCGGCATTCGTTATCGGTGGGATCAGCCTCGCCGGTGTCCCCGGTACCGTTGGTTTTATCTCAAAGTGGTACCTGGTTCTGGGCGCCATGAAGAACGAATGGTACATCGTGGCCGTCCTGATTCTAATGAGCTCTTTCATTGCGTTCGTCTATATCTGGCGTGTGGTGGAGATTGTTTATTTCCAGGAACGCGAGGATACAACACCGGTTCAGGAAGCACCCCTACGGCACTTGATCCCCACGTGGATCCTGATCGGAGGTAGCATCTACTTTGGGTTTGCTTCGGAGCTTACGGCAGGCGTTGCAGGCAGG
>JABIQT010001024.1 GCA_018667995.1 Candidatus Latescibacterota bacterium | reverse complement strand
CCGAGGGTCCCAACTCGATGCTGCCGCCAGCAGTGTTAGCCTCAACTGATCCCGCCGACCGGCGGATCTTGATCCCACCACCAGCCGTTTTCGCGATGACGCGGCTTCCGCCCTCTTCGATCTCAATGCTACCACCAGCGGTCCGTACCTCTACCTGCCCCGTGATCCGCCCGACCTCAATTCCGCCGCCCGAGGTCCGCGCCATCACATTGCCATCGAGATCGGCTATCTCAATCTCGCCACCTTCGGTATCCAGGTCAATATTGTATCTGCGCGGAACGGAAACACGGAATCTTAACGGGACCCGCCGATTGCGCCGCGACCTGTAAATACGGGCCTCTACGCGCACGTCATCGCCAGACTGGGTCATTTCCACTTCAATTTCGTCCAACAACTCACGTGCCCGATCTTCACGGTCTTCGTCAACGCGCTTTTCAGCCAGCACATGGACCTCATTCTTGTCCGTGCTTTCAACAATGATGGCGCCCGCCGAGGCAGATAGATAAAGTGTTCCACCCGGATTTACCTGATAGGTCGCCTGGACTTTCTCGATGGTATAGCGGCCCTGCCGCTCAACAGTGGATTCCTGGCCAGTGGCGATGCCAACGGAGACTAGACCAATAAACAAGGCCGTGGCGATGGATTGCGTGGATTTCATACCTGATCTCCCTGAATTATAATGTGGGTTACATGAAACGATTCTGTTACTCGTGTTCATGAGACCAGGCATTATCGATTATGGTTGTATCAGGCAGAATCAGGGAGGTCCGGCGGGGCTGTATACCCTATACTTTCCCATCCGGCAACATCACCGCCGTAAGTACGGTAGGGGTGGGGATAGAGTTTTCTATCGCGCTCCACGAGGGGCAGTGCAATACGATCGTGGTTGTTTGCGTCAGAGTGTTTTATGGCAATCGCTATTTCCAGAGATTGTCGGTAGTCCCGTCCGGCCGTGAACATGGCTCCCGTGTCGTGTGCCCGCATGAGGCGCTCTATAACACGTATAAAGAACTCATCAGGTTCACGCACCAGCCAATCAGGATACACCGGATGTGCCTCAGGTCCAACGCCTTCTATCAGTATGTTTTGAGGACTGCCCAGCCACACCTGCCCCCCGGTTCCAGTGGCCGATATTCGGCAAGCGACACCCTCACGGGGCTCTGGTATTTCACAGACAATGCCTCCCGCCAGTCCTAGTCTTCCGTAACCCGGGCAGTCTGATTCTAAGGGCGAAGCCTCCGGCGCAGCGAAATTCCCTTCTGACGGCAGTGTCCAACCTTCTACCCATTCAACATCCCTGCCTGTGAAGATCCGCATCTGGGCCAGCTGAACGCACCCTCCACCGGAGATCTCTTTAGGCAAACCTCCGGGTATGGCGACGGATACAAGCTCGCCGATGTGCCCTTCGGCTACCCAGTTGGCGGTCTCAGCCAGATGGGGGATTTCCAACCCAGCCGTTCCACAGGCAAAGAGCGTTCCTCTTTCCTCGCAGACACGCACCATTTCATCGGCATCCTGCAAAGACACTGCGATCGGCTTCTCGCAGGATACGACTCGAACACCCGCCTCAGCACAGGCTATGACGGAATCGTGGTTGAGCCCCACCGGAAGGATTAGTGAAATGATATCGGGAACTTCCCGCTCTAAGAGGTCCCCGAGAGAATCAAATACTGTCTTGATACCATAGTGGGAAGCCGCCACCTCACGCCGATCCTTCGCCTTATCAACGAGCGCAGTTATTTCGCAGGCTGGATGTTCAGCATAGGCTCTCAGGTAATATCGCCCCCACATCCCACAACCGCCAACAACGGCGACGCGGTATTTTGCATCTTCCATCCCTACTCCTTTTCAATGCTCAATTCTACCAATCCAAATAGGAACAAGCGGGCTCCAGGTTGCCCAACCAATTCAGGGCCGGCTGCCCGATAGGAGCGCCCGGTGGCGCAATCAGTATAGAAGGCTCTGCCGCCTCATTGGAGTCTCCTTCGAAATGTTGCGTAATTCTTCGCGCCAGGGAGGCACGATGCGCATCCTCCGAGATATCTCCGTCAGAAACGACTAACCGGTCAGTCAACTGGTCCAGATGCAAAGAAGCTATGGCTCGCACCTGGGGCATCGATGCACCCGATGCCAGTGAGATGAGCCGGTCTACGACTACACGCTCAACGGCGCGGGAAATCTCGGCATGATATCCATTAGACGTTTCTACATCGAAACTGCCACGAATTAGGCTGGTTATGACACCATGTAGTCCAGGTTGGCTGGCGTCAAGCGCCCGCTGCTCCACCAGTCGAGCGGCCCGATCGAAAGTCAGCATTTCTGCCACCGTATGATCGGCCGCGACCGTGGCGGGTGAGATGGCATCGAACATGAGCCCCGTATATCTTGGAAACATCTCTCTGGTACGCCGATAGCCTGGCGGACGTGGAGGTAGATTCTCAAGTACCACGGTCGGAATCTCAAGCTCCTGGGGAGCTAATGTAGCCACCAGTGCGGAAATAGCATCGTTCTGTTCTGACGGGGATACGGGACGTACCGGAACTCGCCCATCTCCACGCATGGCGTATATGTAGTGGAGGCCACCGAGAGCGGACGCCGTGGCCGTGACCTGAAACCTGTGGTGCATGTAAAGCGGCACCAGCACTTCTTCCAT
>JABIQT010000729.1 GCA_018667995.1 Candidatus Latescibacterota bacterium | reverse complement strand
TTACGGCAGGTCTTTCGATGATCACAAGTTATCGGACCCGCCAGTCTGGTCAGAAGAGGAGCCACCGGTCTGGGCACCTGTGTCGCCGGACACGCTTGCATCCATTATCTTCACCAAGGGAACCGCGGTGGATCCCAGAGGTGCCATGCTCACACACGGCAATTTTGTTTCAGACCTGCTCTCGCTTGCCGATGTGCTTCGAGCTTACCAGACTGACAATTTCCTCTCCATTCTACCATTGAATCATGCGCTGGAGTTCACGGGCGGTTTCTTGATGCCCTATTACGCAGGCGCGACTATCACGTATACCAACACATTGAAAACGCGAGCATTGATCGAGACCATCGAAGAGACCGAAACCTCATGTATACTCGCCGTGCCGCGTATCTTCCGGCTACTCTATGATCGGTTGCGGAGGATTGCAGAGGTCGGCGATCGAACCGGATCCGGCCCTGAGGTGATTTCTCGTCTGAGACTTCTGGTAAGTGGTGGCGCGGCCTTGAGTGCCGATCTTTATCAATCTTACAAAGATATTGGTCTTACCGTTTACGAGGGATATGGCCTTACAGAGACGGCGCCCATCCTTACCGTAAACCCTCCCGACAATAGCCGCCCCGCGTCTGTCGGCAAACCACTGCCTGGCATAGAAATCCGGATCGATAAACCCAATAGCGAGGGCTGCGGCGAGATCGTTGTCCAAGGGCCGAATGTCATGGCAGGATACTATGAAAACCCAGATGCCTCGGCGGAGTACTTACGCGGTGGATGGTTATATACCGGAGATATAGGTCGTATAGACTCCGAAAACTACCTCTATATAACGGGACGCTCTAAAGACCTGATCGTAACCGGCGCAGGGAAAAATGTCTATCCGGATGAGGTCGAGTCGTTCTACGCATCCGTCCCATTTATCCAGGAATTTCGAATCGTGGGAGTCCACTCTCCCGAGTCCATGAGTGAGGACGTTCACGCCATACTGGTGCCAGATTGGGAGGCGTATACGGGCCCCAGGGACACCGACGCATTCCGATCGGAGGTGATAGGCAAGGTACAGTCTGTATCGAGGGCTCTTCCAAGCTATCAACGTATCCAACACGTACATATCTGGGACGGAGAACTTCCAGAGGAAGAGGATGACAAAAAGCGACGATTCCGCTTTCGGGAGTTGCTGGGAGAGCAGCTGGCCGTCCGGAAGAACGGTGGCAAGCACGCTGCCAATCCAGATCAGCAATCACAGGACATCAGCTGGGAGGAAGCTGTTTATAGCGTTATCAGCCAACTGACCAATCGTCCTGTCGCCGAACTCATCGTGAATCCGGACCGGTCTCTCGACGACTTAATGGATTCTTTGATGCGGCTCGAACTATTGGCCGCTCTCGAAACGCGATTCGAGACCACAATCCCGGATGCGGCAGCTCTCAATGTGCACACCGTGAAAGACGTCCTATCTACGGTTCAACAACATATCGACGTGCAGAATCAATCCGTAGGCCCGATCAATGAACCAGTGGATACATCCGCCTATTGGGGAAAGGTTCTCAAACCCGAGGGCTGGGAGCACACCGCCCCTGAGGAAACCGAAGCGGCGTCGAAGAGCCATCGGACCAGACGCGGAATCGCACAACGGGGATTCTGGCTCGTGGGACGCCTGATGTATCACGCTCTTTTTGGATTATCGTGCAAGGGTCTTGAGAATCTGCCTCGAAAACAGAGTTATATCATCGCGGCCAACCATTCCAGTCATCTGGATTCCGGCGCCATCATCACGGCTGTGTGGAAACATGTAGACAGGCTGAATATACTGGGTGCAAAGGACTATTTCTTCGATACCCCCTTGAAGTCCTGGTTCTTCCGAAGGTTCATGGACGCGGTTCCGTTTGACAGACATGGGAATGTAGTGTCGGGCCTTCAGGTGTCCTCACAGGTCCTGTCCCCCACAGCTCCTATCTTGATCTACCCGGAGGGCACGAGATCGGTCAACGGCGACCTGCAGCCTTTTAAGGTGGGTCTTGGACTATTGGCCTTTGAACTCAATGTCCCCATCATACCAGTTTTCATCCATGGTACCTACGATATATTACCGAAAGGAAAATCCCTTCCGAGATTCGGCAAAATAGAGGTCAGCTTTGGAGCGCCCGTGGAGATGGGTCCATTTAAGGCGAAAAAAGGCACACGCATGAACTACGCCCTGTACCGAGACGTGATCGAACAGGTCCGGTCGTCTATAGAAGAACTTCGGGATCAGCGTGTCAACTGAGCAACGTGCCGGCCCAGTAGCCGCATTCTTCGACGTGGACGGTACCATCGTAGAAGCAACGGTCGTACACTATTATGCCTTTTATGCCACACTCGGCTTCTCGCGACTCAAACGAATCCTGTGGACAGCTGCGTTTTTGCCGAAGGTGGCATTCTATCTTTTGCTCGACAAACTCAGCCGATCCACTTTCAACCGTGTATTCTACCGGAACTACGGTGGAATGAATGCTCAAATTCTGCGTGACCACAGCGTAGATCACTTCCAGCAGATAATGAAACCCCGGCTGTACATGGACGCCTTGACGCGTATCTCAGAGCACAGATCACGGGGTGTCCGGGTAGTGCTGGTCACCGGTTCACTGGACTTTATCATAGAACCGCTGGCAGCATCTGTTGAGGCAGACGACATCATTGCCGTCCACATGGATGATGTGGATGGGCACCTAAGCGGCACGCTTACATCTGAGCCCATCGGCGACCGTGAGAAGGCACGTATCATTCGCGAGTATGCTGAACGAAACCACATCGACCTAGCTGCCTCATATGGGTATGCGGATAGCAGCTCTGACATGCCCATGCTGGACGCCGTGGGTCACGCGACAGTGGTCAATCCCAAGTCTAAACTGCGCCGAGTTGCAGCTGATAGGGGATGGCAGATAGCAGACTGGAAATAACCGTATAGTCAAGCGGTACTCACGGCCACGCTTAACAGAAGCGCGGACAGGGCAGAGCGAGTGTCAAGGAAACCTGCATGGAAGCTGTCCAATACATAAAGAGCGTTCCGCGGTATTTATTCGTCAGAGCTCTTGGGGGACGATGGCCATTCTTGAGTACGGGTGCACTATCCTGTATTCGTCTGGCTGAAGTGACTCCACCGGCGCTTCCGGGTGATTCGTGGGTACGAATCAGAACCAGGCTTAGCGGTATCTGTGGCTCGGACCTCTCCACCATTCGCGCCAAGGGAAGCCCTTATTTTTCACCCATGACGTCCTGCCCTTTCGTATTCGGTCATGAGGTAGTCGGTGATGTAAGTGAAGTCGGGGCAGCGGTATCCGAGTTTGTCGCAGGTGACCGCGTTATCCTGGAACCCGCGCTCTGCTGTATCGTTCGTGGCATTGACCCGGTCTGTGACAGTTGCCGAGATGGAGCCTATGGTAATTGCGAGCGGATCATGCATGGAGATATAGCGCCAGGAATTCAGACCGGCTATTGCAGGGACACAGGTGGCGGATGGAGCGAGGAGTTCGTCGCCCATGCGCATCAGCTTCACAAAGTATCTGATGCGCTCTCTGATGAAGAGGCCGTTCTGATTGAACCATTCAGCTGCTGCGTTCATGCGGCGATTGCGGCACGACCTGTGGACGGCGATACCGTGCTGGTGATTGGATGCGGCACCATAGGGCTGTTGACGATCGCTGCACTCAGAGCGATAGGCAGCCGTTGTCGGATACTGGCGGTGGCCCGATATGGACACCAGCAGGACCTGGCGAGAAATCTTGGTGCCGATGAGGTTGTCAGCAATCGAAAAGAAATGTACGAATTGGTCAGGACTGAAACCGGCGCCGAAAGTTACCAGCCTGAGATAGGCAAACCGACGGTAATTGGTGGTGTACATGGAACATTTGACTGTGTGGGCACGGCAGAAACCATCGACGACTCCCTCCGGTTGACGCGATCGCATGGAACCGTGGCTATCGTGGGAATGCCCGGGATTCCCTCCGGCGTCGATTGGACCACAATCTGGTACAAGGAACTCCGCGTCCAGGGAACCTATGCGTACGGAACGGAACACTTCGAAGATGAGCAAGTTCGGACATTCGCTCTGGCACTACGCCTGCTCGAAGAGTATGGTCCACTGTTGAAACCGCTGGTCAGTCAAACATATCCGCTGAGCCGTTATCGCGCAGCCATTCAGAATGCCATCCAGGCCGGGCGTATGGGCGCGGTAAAAGTGGCATTCGATCTGAGAACCGCGTAATAGAGAGTACACTATGCCTTATCTGAATACTGTAAACGAACAAAATCCAAGCCAAGCGCAGCACTATCAGCTCTCGCACGATATAACGATTATCGGGCGATCAAACAAAGACGCCGATATGGTAATAGCTGGTGACGGAATCTCGAGAAAGCATGCCCAGATTCGCAAACTTGGAGGAGAATACCTGGCTTCAGACCTCGGCAGTCACAATGGCACCTTTCACAACAATCGGCTCATCGACGGAGAAATAGGATTATCGGAAGGCGATCATCTACGACTGGGTCAGACGATCCTCGTGTTCACCGCTGAGCTCTCAGCACCTCCAGATTCCGGTCTCGCCATTGGTGCCGACGACTCCGAATTTCAAGGGACCATGTTCAAGGCCGATGAGCTCGCGGTTACCATGATAGGAAGCGAGACGACATCGCCGGAACATGCCAAGCAGGATTATCTGCAGTTTTTGGCACAGCTCAGCAAAGACGTCATGGCCATCCCTACAGAGCAAGAATTGGCAGACACCTTGACCGGAATGCTGCTAAAGTGGTTTCAGATGGAGAGTTGCGCAATTGTCTATGCAGAAACTCAGGAAGATGACTACACAATGGATACGCTGTCAATCGCCCATTCAAGCACCAAGTACTCCAGGGACATAAAAATCAGCCGAACGGCACTCCGACAGGCGCTTGAAAACAGGATGGCCTGGATTACCGGAAATGCTATGCAGGAACTTGACGGCGCCAGCATCATCGCCAGAAACATCGTTTCCATCATGTGTGCCCCGCTCTGGCATGATGATCAGATTTTCGGAATCCTGTATCTCGATACGACCGATCCGCTTCGACGTCTTGATGTGGATCATCTGCGTTTGTTAAGCGCCATAGCGAATTTGGCGGCCATAAAGATTGATCAGCTCAGACTCTTTCAGGAGGTCCTTCACAAGGTAGAGATAGAGAAAGAACTTGAACTGGCTGGCGAAATACAGTCGAGCCTGCTACCTGGCGAAGAGTTCTTCTTTCAGAATCTGGTCTGTGCCGGAGCCCATGAGGCCTGTGAAGAAGTGGGGGGAGACTACTATGACTATGTGCCATTTAGCGATGAAGTACTAACCGTAACCATTGCGGACGTGACGGGGCACGGTCCATCAAGCGCATTCCTCATGGTGGCCTGTAAATCTACATTGACGGCACTGATAGAAGCAGGTATGCCTTTCGATGATCGGATGGATCGCCTGAATGCATACCTTGTGAAACACTGCCAGCCCACACAGTTCATCACGTTCTTCCATGCGGAAATCGATCTCGGAAAAGAGTCCATACGGTACTGTAACGCCGGACATAATGCTCCTATACTCGCTCCCAGAACAGGCGACACGCTATCCTTGATGCCGAAAGGACCGCCATTGGGGATCATGGAAATGGATTACGAGATAGACTCAGCAGAATTCTTGACTGGCACAAAACTGGTCATGTATACAGACGGTATCACAGAGGCATCAAATCCAGCGGGAGATCTCTTTGAGGATCAGCGACTGTTTGACCTTGTGACACTTGAGAAAAAGCGTGGTGCGGACGATTTGAAGAGTGTCATCCTCGAGAATGTTACAGTGTTTTCAGATGGGACTCAACATCTGGACGACGTTACGCTCTCTATCGTAGAATCCACCTAATTGCGTGCCATCTCTTTGGCTTGATCCGAAAAACAAATGTCATCATACCTCCTCGCCCTGGATCAGGGCACGACCAGTTCGCGCGCCATATTGTTTGACGAGACGGGTGAACCGGTCCTTTCACGCAGCCATGAGTTCACCCAGTTTTTCCCAAGACCCGGGTGGGTGGAACATGATCCCAACGAGATATACGACAG
The DNA here is from genome assembly GCA_018667995.1 of Candidatus Latescibacterota bacterium. Lineage (GTDB taxonomy): Bacteria > JAAXHH01 > JAAXHH01 > JAAXHH01 > JABIQT01 > JABIQT01. Next base: position 954 of record JABIQT010000729.1, on the reverse strand, counting down.
CCAGATCGCCGCTGCCAGGGATGTTCTGAAGGATAGCGGTATCTCAGCCGTCGATGTCTCCGGAATCGGAATCGCGAATCAACGCGAGACGACCTTACTCTGGGATCGTCGGACAGGAGAACCATTATCCAATGCGATCGTATGGCAGTGCCGACGAACTGCAGGAATATGTGAACAGCTTAAGGCGGATGGACATACGGAGCTCATACGAAACACGACTGGACTGGTCGTAGATGCCTATTTCTCCGGAACAAAGATCCAGTGGCTCCTCGACAACATACCGGGGGCACGGTCACGTGCAGAAAAAGGGGAACTGGCCTTTGGGACCGTGGACAGTTGGCTGATTTACAGGTTAACGGACGGGCGGGTCCACGTTACCGATCCATCCAATGCTTCCCGCACCATGCTCTTCAATATCAAAGAAGGCCACTGGGATCCAGAGATGCTCCGCATCCTGAAGGTACCGTCCTCATTGCTCCCGAAGGTGGTCCCATCAAGTGGTCTCATCGGTGAGACCGCAGCCTCTGTCTTCGGAACTTCCGTACCTATTGCCGGCATTGCCGGCGACCAGCAGGCTGCTCTTTTCGGACAAGGCTGTTTCTCGGCGGGCGATACGAAAAACACCTATGGGACCGGTTGCTTCATGTTAATGCAGACCGGAAACGAACCCCTCTTTTCAGATGATGGATTGTTGACTACGGTAGCCTGGGATATTGGCGAAGGTCTATCCTACGCTGTGGAGGGTAGCGTTTTCATGGGCGGTGCGGTCATCCAATGGCTGCGTGATCAATTGGGAATCCTGAACACGGCGACAGAGAGCGAGGCCATGGCGCGCGAGGTAGCCGATACGGGGGGGATGTATCTTGTGCCCGCCTTTACAGGTCTGGGTGCGCCAAACTGGGACATGTACGCAAGGGGATTGATGATCGGAATGACACGGGGCACGAATCGGTG
>JABIQT010000239.1 GCA_018667995.1 Candidatus Latescibacterota bacterium | reverse complement strand
GCAAGCATACGAACGATCTTCGTATTCCCCTGCCAGCACGCATATTGTATCGGGGGCAGATTAAACTCGCCTCCAGGACTGTCAACGTCCACTCCTGCTCTGAGCAGTGCGCTCACCTTGCTGGTATCACCCTCATTAATGGCTGCAATGAATGACGCGTGCGTCTGTGTACTCACATTGTCCTCCCGGTCGTGAAGGTATTACTTCCGAGGATGAAACTATTGGTTCCGCGAAAAATCCACTCCGCAATTTCCACAGTCGTAGGCATTCAGGCCTTTGCCCCAGACGTTTTCAAACCCGATGTCTGCACCCCATTCGCAAAGGAAGCGTGTCATCTGGGCATGCCCCCCCCAGTAAGCCGCGTAGAACAACGGTGGACAGCCGATCTTGTCCCGTGCATCGATATCGGCGCCATGGTCCAGCAGAATCCGAGCGGCCTCAACATGGTCATTTCGAGCTGCCCAGTGCAGGGGCGTAGTACCGTGATCATTCGAAGCTGTCGCCAGAGAATCGTCATCTGCAAGCAAATCTTGTAGGACTGCAGTGTCACCCACAGCCGCCGCTGTGTGAATGTGGGCCTTGACGGTATGCCCAGACAGTAGTTCTACGAGAGAATAGAACGATACTGATACACCATAACGTCGACCGAGCCGATGCATTTCGCTGTGTGCTGCCTGACGAACGGAGGCCACCATCAGTGCTGTTTCGGAGAACGCATCCGGTTCACTAACAGCAAGGCCTCTTTGAACCAGGTACTCGGCGATCTCAATCTGATCCTGCTCGGCGGCCCAATGCAGGGGTGTGGCCCGGTAGCTGTCTCTCGCGGATAGTGCTTCAGGTGATTTCTCGATCAGTTCAATTACACGATCCAGATCGCCCAGGGCGGATGCCGAGAAAATATCAATCGCAGAGCCAGCCTCAATGAGCAAATAGGCCACGTCGCGGAGTCCCCGTTTGGCGGCCATCTGCAGCGGGGTATGGCCAGCCCACCTTCCTTCCTCACCAGGCCCGCAAACGTTTTCCATTTGCTCCGATGCGCCATGTGCGAGTAACAGAGCCGCCACATCAACGCGGCCCAGAGCTGCAGTATGCAGGATCGAGGTGTCTCTGGAAGCGTGCGTGTTGGCCAGAAGAGACAAATCGGCACCTTCCTGGAGTTTGCTCCGAAGTGGCGCCAGATCCCCAGACCAGTTTGCCCGGCGGACTGCGTCATGTAATGGCGGCCAGGTGACGTCGACAGATTCTGGTGCCGTCAGGTTGGTATGCACGATGCCTCCTATGCCAGACGCTCTATTGGGTGCCTCAAAAAGTACGGCAAAACCATACGTACCGTTTCATGATCGACATTCAGGAATTCTCCAGGTGCTTCTCAATGACCAACTTGATCTCGTCACGCCCCATATGATTCGCCCAGCCCAATGCGTCTCCATCAAACATGGTATCTTTGATTCCTGGATCAGCACCGCCGGATAGGAGAACCTCAACTGTCTCCAAAGTGCCAACTGATATGGCACTATGGAGCGCTGTACAATGCGCGTGAAACCCATTCGGATTATACTTATTCGGATTGGCTCCCGCTTCAATCAACAGACGGCAACTTTCGGGTTGTCGGCAATTCGCCGCACAGGAAAGGGCCTTCTGTTTGGTCTCTGAGTCCGAAGTAGCGGCAAGTCGACTGAGCTCGTCGTGCAACCCCATTCCAGCGGCAATCAACAGATCCACTTTCGCCCCTTTATCGAGCAGCACTTGAACCGCCTCCCGCTCCCCGTGTGCCAATGCCGCGTCGGCACAATCTGGATCGGCTCCATTCTTCACGAGAACGCCCACCAGATCACTCTGATGTCCCGAGTGCCGTGGAATATTGCCAGAAGTAACCAATGCAAGTGTGTAGTCCAGATCCGTCTGCAAGTTATCTGGCGCCACTTCACGTTCTCGATCAATGATGACTTGGGCTATCTCCGTTATATTTCCGGGAAGCGCTCCATTTCGGATCGGATTCTCGGCCACAAACCAAAGCAGCTTCGGTTGCTCAAAATACTGGCCTTCTTGGGTGCCACCCACAAAATCCGTCTCAGAAAATATTGCTGAGTCGCTCACTATCCTCGGATGCCTGCTGAGGTGTAGCTCCAGCTCTGAAGCATTTCCGGAGTCCAGTAAGGCCACTGCTTGCTTGAATTCCACATCCGTTATGTATTCGTGAATAGGAGATGCATCGTCCATCTATTTGCTCCCGGGTTTGATACATAGCCTGACTGATGAAACCAGTATTCGGAGCTTTGTCATCTTTGCCGTCGTACAATTTCACGATGATTGAAGTTCGTTCAAGAAATGAAAATCACCATCGATTACTCCAGCTGCAGCGCCGGCGTCAGAAGCATCAGGATCTGATACAAAAGCTCGCGCTCTAACATGATCCTCGGTCTCAAACAGAAAGAAGACATTCTGAGTTTCACTCGCTTCCTGCCAGAGATGTAATAGGTGCAGGCCGGAGTCAAGCTGTGCCCTCCGGTGCGATTCAAAAACTCGCAACCATTGATTAAAATCAGTAACACGATTGCGACACAATAGAAATGGCATCGTTACACCCCATTGATGGATTCCAAACACCAGATATGTCCCATTTTGAGGCCATGCCAATTCTTTAGCACACCCCATTCGGGTTCCGTGGCATCTGTCGTCAAGATCAGATCCTTAGCTATGGCTTCCTCAACCTGCTTCCACGACATGAGAAGGTGCACCTTCAGTCGGTTGATCCAGTAGTATTCGTTATCAGGAGGACTCACGAAGCGCCAGCCTATGTAGAGATGTTGCTGTCCGCTGGAGCCATTGTGGACCAATGGGCCTCTAAAACGGGGTCTACCTGTCTTTTCATTGAGCGCAACCGACAGCTCTATTTCGAAGTGCAGCCTACCGATAGAAGCCTCATTCCCTTCAAAGAGCGCCTTGTCACGGTTCTGAATCCCGAATTCTGTCCTCTGTCCATCGAATACACCGGGCGCCTTCGCGGTAACGACCCGAACCGTGACAGTCGACAAAACTTTCTTGGGCACGAATATTTCCTCTTTGTTCCTACTGATGTGATGCCAACCTACTACTGTCCCATGAACTGCCGCCAGATTCATTTTGCTATACAGGCTGAGAGAAGTAAATCGTGTGCCCATCAGGATCTTCGACTACGAATTCTCTCATGTTCCAGGGCTTAATGGTCAACTCCTCCCGAATCGTTACACCTGCTTCTCTGATGCGTCCGTATTCACTCTCGATATCATCGACCGTAATATGCAGATGCAGGTGTTCTCCCTGACGCACAAAGTCAATGCCTGGATCCAGATCATCAACAAGCTTGAGATGAATCATGTAGCCGGCGGTCTCGATCCCGGCGTAAAAATCCTCGTGCCGAAACGATAACGTGAAGCCCAGTTTCTCGATATAGAATGCCAGAGCACGGTCTATATCGACCGTTCTCAATTGTAGTACGATTTCTTTCACTGCCATCGGTAAATCCCCTTCCGGATATGCGAGACCACCCACCGGGAGCTCGGAAGATTGCGGTTTTCTAATGCGGCTCGGGATATTTCTCCATGTACCGTGACAAAATTGCGTCCATCGACGCGTGTCCACACGGGTAGAATCCATCAGGTATGGCCAAACCATGTTCGAGAAGACACAATAGTGCCCCTTCATAGTCGCTTCCTTCGCGATCCCAGTGGCAGTGAACCACTGTATGAAGAGGATGCTGGAAATAGCCACCTACTGGATTGGTGGATGCACCATTCTGCAACAGAAATGAGACCGTGTCCGGGTCCCCGAAACACAGCGCCCAATACAACGGAGTAGCACCCATCCAGCCTACGGCTTCGACATTCCATCCGCGCTCAACCATCAGGCGTACACCAGACCAGCTCTGCATTTGGGCCACGTGCGCAATTAGCGCGCCATCCTCTTCCGCAACCCCACCTGTGTTCGTCCGACCCAGCTTGATAGCCGCCTCCCGATCACCATTGGCGCAAGCGATGACATACCGATCATAATCGGACTGCTCAGTGGGCACAGCACCGTGCAGCAACAACAGATTTGCGGTGGTCTTCAGCCCCAAACGAAGGGCAAAATCGAGAGGTGTCCACCCGATTAGTCCGATGAAGGCGCTCCGTCGGTCCATCGTGCGGGCATTTGGATCAGCACCTGCTTCTAACAGCCACTGGACTGCACGCAGTGAACAGCCCCGCTTTACAGCCCAGTGTAGCGAAGTCTCGTTGGCTGCTGGATGGAGAACATTTGGATCCGCACCGTGGTCGAGGAACCAGCGAATGCCATCGTCCCACATGAAATCCATGACGTGTTTTACGCAGTATGAGAGGGTATCGGAATCAAGGCCATTGATGGCGAGTACATCCAATAGGTCCAGGTTGAATTTCTCGCATGCATGGTAAAGCGATTCGTCGTCGTTGGGGTTGGCGCCCGCATCTACCAACACACGTGCTACCTGTACGCAATTCTGTTCCACGGCACCGTACAGGGCCGTCTCTTTTATGCCAGATTCGTTCGTCCAGTAACTATCAGGATCTGCGCCGCTCTCCAGAAGAAGTGACACTATCTTCACCAACGATTCTTGCCGTTCCGGCATGAAGCAAGACCAGGTAGCCTGCAGAATCGGCGACCATCCTCGTGAGCCACCCGATTTGGTTGCGGATCGAGCATCAACCGATAGGAAATCAGTAACCGCAAGGACGTCGCCAGCGGCACAGGCCGCATGGATATCCGCCAGAGGGATCTCGGGCGCAGAATCGAGTATCGTTCGAGCCTTTGCACGATCGCCCCAAGTCCAGGCACTGTCCATAAAAGCACGCAGTTTTTCAGAGAAATCCTTGTCCGTCATTTCCACATGTACCTTTAGCTGAGGCCAGGATCCAAAACCATACTCGGCTGCTATGGTATGGAGGGCGTCTGAAAGCGCGGGCTGGTCCACAGGATGACTCGATGCGTCTACGATCCGCATACGGGCACTCTCATCGCCATTCTGAGCCGATCGGAGCAAGGACTTTGCCTGGAGTTTCAAATGACGTAAATCTGGAGTTGCAGGTAAGGCGGGCATGGGGCCTCCTTCGTGTGTTCTTGGGAACACACTGTCACCCGGCTGTCCGCCCTACGGGTTGGAAGAAGGTTTGCCAATTCGAGGTACTTCACTACACCATTTGAGCTTATGCTCTTTCCGCGGACGGGTGGCACCATGATATCACCAGCTTTGAATATACAAACCCGACATTTGATGTCAAGATGCGACCAGAAACCTCATGTAGGGATCATTCATGTCTCAAACTCACAGCGGGATCGGCACGCACCATTATCATCGCATGATAGGTCACGGTCAGCTGGGTGAGCAACAGCAGCCCGGCGCCGGCTGAGAGGCACAGCCATATATCTGGCTCCGTTCGGTAGGCGAAGCCACTTAGCCACTGCATTGCTGCGACGTGGGCTATGGGAAAACCAAGAGCAATTGCGGCCAAAGAAAGAAGCAGCATCTCTCGTGATACCAGCCTGATGAGATTGATACTTGTAGCGCCGACAACACGCCTGATGCCGATTTCCCTCTTCCTCCGCTCAGCCATATATCCCGTCAGGCCGAAGACGCCGATAAGTGCAACAAGCACGGCGACTGCGGACAGCCAGCGGGACACCCGCTCCAGTCGCATCTCGCTCCGGTACAGCTGGGCGTAGATCTCGTCCAAAAACACATATTCAAACGGCCTGGACGGCACGAAGGTTCTCCAGGTTTTCTCTATGTGGGCGAGCGCTCCCTGCAAGTCATCGGTCTGCAGCCGAACAAATGGGGTCGCGCCATAGTATCCGACATTATTCTGTGTAGGCATTACGATGGGGCGCAGCGGTCGTCTCAGCGAATCAATCTGAAAGTCCTCCACGACGCCAATGATGTCACCAGCGGGAATTGAGAAATCCCCGGCGCCCCTGTCGTAGAAAACGGTGACTTGCTGACCAATGGCCGCTTCCGGCGTAAATCCCAACAATTCCGCAGCAGCCTTCGTTATCACATAACTATCCGGCTTGGTGGCTGCCGTATAGGTACGACCAGCCAGCAGTTTCACACCAAACGTCTCAACAAAACCAGGCGTTATCGCAACATAGCGGACACTACTACCATTGATGAGCATATCCCCGCCCATGCTAACCCCCGGCATCAGGCTGACACGCGTTGCGTCAACGATACCGGGATGCTCCTTCAATGCCGCAGTGATGGCTCTGAACTTGTGTTGTATGTCCTCACCGCCAAAATCTCTTACCAGCACCACCTGGTCCGGTTCGAGTCCAATCCTTCGACTCTGGAGATACTCGAGCTGCGATGAGAGGGTGCCAGCGCCGATCACCAAGGACAGCGCGACAGTGAATTGGCCAACGACCAGCACCTGGCGTAAAGCCTTGCCTCTGTGGACGAGCATTGAACTGTTACCCAACATGGTCAACGGCGGAGACTTTGAAAGATGTAAAGCGGGATAGAATCCGGAAAGAAGTCCCGTAAGCAAACTCAGGCAGAGAAGGCTAATGAGTACACCACCATCCAGCAGAACTGCCCGGTCGAGGGATTTCCCGGAGATATCACCGAACCAGGGAAGCAATATGGCGGACGCCAGCAGAGAAACGATACCGGCCACTACAGCCAGGACCACCGCCTCACCCAGATATTGAACAAGGATCTGCCGGCGAGACGCACCCACCGCCTTTCGAACGCCAATATCGCAGAGACGTACCAGGCTACGGGCGGTCGTGAGATTTGTGAAGTTTAAGGCGGCCACAAAGAGTAGGCAGGCAACTAGTATCAATAATAGGTACAGCGTCTCGATGCTTCCCGACACACCCAATTCATCCGGAAACTGCGAAAAAAGATGAATATCGGTAAGCGGTTGAAGCCTGAGATCATTGAAATCCTTATCGGGCTGTAACACGGGATTGTATTTATCAAAAACAGACGGTGCTTTTGACTCCACTGATTGTGGTTCTGCACCGTCGACCAGTCGTACGTAGGTATAGCCTTCAGGTTCACCCCAGTATACAGAGAGGTCCATACGATTGTTTGGCGGTCGTATATACATATCTCCAGCCACGTGGGAAGGGCCGCTATGGTCTCGCATCACTCCCGTCACGGTGAGTACAGCCCAGTCTTCATCAGCCATAATCCGTTTCCCGAGGGGATCTGCCTTTCCGAAGTACCTCAGACTGGTGGATTCCGTTAGTACCACGGAGCCTGGTTCAACCAGCGCCGTGGCAGGATTCCCCGAGACCAGTGGCATAGAGAAAACTTCGAGCAACTCCCCGGCAACCTGGAAGACATTATACTCAAAGTGTCGTTCGTCATCGTACCGCATCATCCACGCAGATCCCGTAGGAATCATCAATACAGCGGCCTCGATTTCCGGAAACTCCTCCTTGAGCGACCCGGCCATGGGCTTTCCTGTTCTTGCTGAGTTAGGCCACGTAACTCGGTACACCGACGCTACGTCGTCGTGTTGTCGATCGTATCGCCATTCATGGTGTATATAGAGAAATATCAGCATGGAGGCGGTGAGTCCTAGGGAGAGTCCCAGGACATTGATGACACCGTACAGACCATCTCTACGAAGGCGACGAAGAGATATCTTTAGATAATGAAGGATCATGGGATAGTGACAGGAGTTATGGATATTAATTGGTACGGTTGGAGGCTGCAATTCCTGGGAGTGACTAGAGGATACTCCTCACGCCACGGATCAACAGGTCTACCTCTTCAG
>JABIQT010001021.1 GCA_018667995.1 Candidatus Latescibacterota bacterium | reverse complement strand
CAAAGCTGAGAAGTTTGGCCGCGATTTCCTTCGAGTCGTTCGAGAGGGATCGGAGAAATAGGCGAGAGCCATTGAAGCGGATCTGCAACATTGTGTGAATACAGTGACCAAACTGATCAGCAGCCGTGGCATGTCCGTGACTTGCTGATTTGTCGTTGAGTTATGTGTCTACAAGTTTGCTCAGCATGTGAATCTATAACCTCCAGAAAATCTAATTCATCAGATCTATCGTTCTGCCAGAGGCAATGGATTCTTCGGCGCCCTCGATTATTCTCTGGGCATTCACTGCATCCTCCAGAGTCGAGAGCGGTACAGCCTCGCCACGACACACCTTCGCAAAATGTGCTACTTCGTTGATGATTGATCCGCGATAAGCTGTATAGGTCTGGGAGTGTACGACGGCTGGCTTCAATTCCACCCAATCTCGGTAGCTGTAACGGGTGGATCCTTCGGTGCCGATGACCTTTACCATCATCGTCCACGGATCGGCGCTGTGATCGTCAGCGGCAAAACTGGCGCAAAAGTGTGCCAACGCTCCATTTTTCATGGTAAGGTTTACCATGGCAATGTCTTCCTGTGGTATCTCATCGTAGTGAAGCGTCGCCTTCATTGCGGACAGTTGTCGCGGAGGGCCTGCCAGATAGAGCAGGACATAGGCATTGTGGGTCAATATTTGCCTGATTACACCTGGATATCGGGCCGCCACTTCCTCCGGGTGATGGATGTGGTACATGACATATACCGCCACTAATCTCCCCAGATGCCCACCTTCGATCAGTTCCTTACTCCTGATAATACTATCTTCGTAGATGTAATTGTGACCCGGCATGCAAGTCAGTCCTGTGCGGGCGGCGATCTCGCTCATGGTATTGATCTCATCTATAGAGACTCCTACTGGTTTTTCAACCAGTACCTTCTTGCCAGCCTCCAGAGCCATTTTCACGTACTGAAGATGAGTTTCCAGATTGGTAAGTACGGATACGGCTTCAACTGCCGGGTCAGCCAGCAATTGCTCAGGCGTATCATATGACCGACATCCAAAGTCATTTGCCTTTGCCCTCCCTTTCTCTGGCGACCGATTCCATAGTCCAATCAATCTGGTGTCAGAGCAGCGCTTCACGGCGTCAGCATGTAATGGTGATACATCGCCTGCACCCATGAATGCGATGCCCAGTGCATCATTCGATGTGCCCATTTAGGATTTCCTCATGTGTCTGGAGATTAGTCGATACGTAAGTGCTGCTAATTCGAGAAGCTATTTGATTCCGGAGAGACTGTCAACGTTAGGTAGCATTCTGGCTTGCAGATGCTTGAGGGATTCTATAGATCAGGGGTTGTAGCTTAGATCTCTAATTTATGCCCCTTTGCCCAGCCGGGCATATCAATCCGGTATGCGGGACTGTCTCAGCCGCATCTTCAGCGCAGAGACGACTGCCACTTCCGCTTTGCCGCTTTACTACCGTGGGGTGCGTGAATCAAAAACCCCTGTTAGCACGGATGCCCGATACCAGTATGAGAACGGCTACGTCCGTAAAGAGAGGGCGTCGAGCGAGGTCTCAGCGGGCGAACCGGATATCTTTTAGAAGATCCCTGCGATTGCTCGTGGGGGGAGAGCGCCCGTCCATTCAAGTGCGTACAACGGTCGACGTGTAGAGACATCGCCGGGGTTCTGGTCGATGGAGATAAATTGAAGTTGATTTCCGTACGATTCGTCAATTGTCGTCGTCCATCCATCCGTCTTTCAGGTTGATTACGCGCGAGCCATATTCGGCATTCGTTTGCGAGTGTGTAACCTGGATGATGGTTGTACCCTCATCGTTGAGTCGTTTAAAGAGCTCCATGATCTCCTTGCCCTGATCGGAGTGGAGATTTCCCGTAGGTTCATCCGCGAGCAGGATCTTTGGATGGGCAATCACAGCACGTGCCACCGCCACAAGCTGCTGCTGTCCGCCGGAGAGCTGATTTGGGTAGAGATCCTTCTTGCCTACAATTTGAAAACGATCGAGTGTGTCCCCGACTACGCTCTCCCGATCCCCCTTTTTCATATCACGATAGGAAAGGGGAAGATCGAGATTCTCGTACACGGTCAGATGATCCAGTAGATGATAACTTTGAAAGACGAACCCGATATATTGTTTCTGAATCTCTGCGCGTTGTTTCTGCTTCATTCTGTGGATCTCGTTGCCGTCAAGCGTATAGGCTCCATTCCAATCAGTATCGTACATACCCAGAATGTGAAGAAGTGTTGACTTGCCCGCACCAGATGGCCCCATAATGGAGACAAATTCGCCTGCTTTAATATCGAAGGTGATGCGTCGCAGTAAGAACATTTTACTGAAACGCCCTTGTGGTACAGTTTTCTCGACGTCCTGAATACCTATCACTCAGATCCTCCGTGCTTGAATTATACAGGTCTCATTGTTCGTAGTCTTTGTCTACCGTTCTCGGATATCAATTCCTCCAAATTGGGTCATGAGTCGAACCGGTGCGCCTCCTTCTCCCAGCTGAGTTCGTACTTGTTTGCCGAGCAAACGCCCCTGGACGGTTATGGGAAAATCCACAGACATGGACCCAAAGGAAGTACCTGTCTCGAGGTCAGCTGAGTAATCTCCTGGAATATAGGCTTTGATGCTTCCGAACTGCGTGGAGACGTCAAGACGCTCGCCGATCCAGTTTCTGCCGTCCAGTTCCACGTTAATGGAGCCGAATCTCGTCTCCCCTACTGCGCGTCCCGATATTTTCTCAAGGTCAAGGCTACCGAATTCTGCATAGAATCTGAGGTTGCCGTTCACCTCTTCAATCGATATGCCTCCGAATCCAGTCTCAAGATTCAGGTCAGAACGCACCGGTACTCTGACGTCGAATTTTACGGACCAGAATGTTTCGTTACGAATCCTAGGTCCATCGGAATATATCTCTACGCCTTCCCCGTTCTTTTGAATGACCACCTCGACATCTTCAGCCAGCGCCTCCGCCTCTTCGCGAGTGGCTGCGGCAGTCTTGATGCGTGCGGTAACCTGAATTCGATCCTGACTCCAGCCCTTGATGCGGATCCCGCCAAATTTACTCGCGTCGACTTCTATTCTGGATCCCGGCTTTAGATCCAGGGCACGGTCAACTACGTCTCGTACTATTGCGAGATCGCGGCCATCTTTGTCGAGGAAGTCGCCATCATCTTCCAACCACCGGGTCATCTCTCTATCGCGTTCCGACGGCTGGGCATCGACCGTGACATTGCTGGATGCAATGATCGCCAATACCAATAGAACGTTCCAGATTTTGTTGCGTCTCATGTACTGTCTCCCAATGAAGATTGAACAAGGCATCGCATTACGATTCTCGGACCATGATTACTTATTGGTATTTGAGCGCTGTCACGGGATTTACTCTCACAGCCCGTCGAGCGGGAATATAACATGATAGTAAGGCCACGCCAAAGAGCACAAGGCTACCGGCAATAAACGTTATAGGATCCGTAACGTTTATTCCGTAGACAAGATCTGACATTACGCCAACGAGAAGCGTCGTCAGGATCAACCCTATCACTGTGCCAATGGCGGTCAAGGCTATTCCCCGTGCGAGGATCAGATTCAGAATGGCCTCATTGCCCGCGCCAAGTGCCATTCGGATACCGATTTCTCTAGTCCGTTGGGACACCGAATAGGCCATAACACCATAGATACCTATGGCGGCTAGCGTGAGAGCCACAGCTGCAAACACAGAAAATAGGAACATCGAGAAGCGAGGCTGCCACAGTTGATCGGCTACCACCTTCGACATACTCGTAATCTGGGACACGGGAACGTTCTTGTCTACCTGCCATATGGATTTACTGACGGCTGCAGCGAGGTCCATGGGGGGACCTGAAGTCTTCGCGACCAGGGTCATGTACTGATAGCCTGAGGACGCCTCTTCCAGATAGGATTGGGTCTGCAAATAGGGGACATAGACATCGTACCGATTCTCCTCAACCCAGCTGCCCTGTCTGACATTACCGGTTACGCCTACGACTGTGAGCCATTCGGGGTTGTCCCGATTGCCGATGGCAATTCGTCTTCCGAGTGGATTTTCTCCTGCAAATTCACGCTGTGCCATGTTCTCATTGATCATAGCCACTCCGGGGACGCCAAGAACATCTCTTTCCGAAAAATCTCTTCCTGCCATGAGTGGGATGCCCATCGTCTTGAAAAAGTCTGGAAATACCACGCGATAGGTACCGCTTAGCTGGTCTTCTGGATCCGGAACTGGCCTTCCTTCAAACGACAGACTCAGTCCCCATAGATCGCCGTTCAGGGGCAGGTGGTTAATCGCACTGACCGTAGTAATTCCGGGCAGTGCACCCACCTGGTCAATGGTCTCCTGGAAGAAAAGTGATCGTCGTGGGCCCTCAGCATACCGAGATCCGGCAACGGACACCGTCATGGTAAGCAGATTTTTATCGTCGAATCCCGGATCTATGTTCTGGAGATTTGTGAAGCTTCTGAGCATTAATCCGGCACCGATCAGGAGCATGAGGGTAAGGGCAACTTCGGAGACTATTAAGGCAGACCGCAGCCTGCTACGTGATCCCCCCTCGGCCGAACCCCGAGCGTCCTCATTCATGACTTCGCTCATGTCCGTACTAGACGTCTGAACTGCTGGAATCAAACCGAAGAGTAGGCCGGTGAGCAGTGAGACGCTGATCGTAAACAGAACTACACTTGTGTCTAGTTGAATAGATTCGACTCGCGGTATACTGGAAGGGCTCATTGCCCCGAGAACATCAATTCCCCATAGGGCTAACATGAGACCACCGAGGCCGCCCAGTCCCGACAGTAATAGGCTCTCGGTCAACAACTGTTGAATCACACGTGACCGATTGGCACCAACGGCCATTCGGATGGCGATTTCTTTGCGGCGTGTCACCGCTCGACCCAGGAGCAGGTTGGCCACATTGGTGCAAGCAATCAGAAGGACGAAGCCGACCGCACCAAGAAGAGCCAACAGTACTGGCTGTATATCGCCTACCACATTTTGGATTACTGGAACAACGTGCACGGTGAGGCCGGCATTGTTCTTGGGATCTTCCGATGCCAGGACGCTCATGATACCGGCCATTTCTGATTGGGCCCGTTCCTGGGTCGTGCCATCGGCCAGACGTGCAAATACGCGTAAGGACTGGCCGCCGCGATCATTGCGCCTGTCGGCCAGTGTCAGTGGTGTAAGCAGTTCCGCTTCTGATGCCCAGAATGGGACGAACTCGTGGCCTGTGGGCATGACGCCGATTACGATGTAGCTTTCGCCATTGAGCGAAAGAGTGCTTCCCAGGACATTCCTGTTGGCACCAAATCGACGTTGCCAAAGACCGTTCCCGAGTACCACCACCCGATCTTTTCCTGGGAGGTCCTCGCCGGGCAGAAAACCACGCCCAAGGGCTGGTGTGACGCCAAATACGTCGAATATGTCGCCATTGGCCTGGAGGGCTCTCACTTGCTCTGGATACTCATCGCCTGAAAGGGTAGGCTCCCACCACTGGGTCGCAGTGATGGCGGAAAAAGACTGGTTCTCTTCCCGCCAATCGAAGTAGTTGGCGGGGGCTACGGCCCTCGCTCCCTGGTGGAGAACAGACACGATACGGTCAGAATCCGGATACGACAGAGGCTGTAACAACACTGCATTGACCACGCTAAATATTGCGGAATTCGCACCTATTCCCAGAGACAGCGCCACGATTGCGACAATCGAAAAAAGCGGACGGGATTTCAGGGCGCGAAGGCCCTGTCGGATATCTTGGGCTATGTGCATGGAGAATCTTCCAGATTACTCATACCGTAGTGCCCTAAGGGGATCTACCTTGGTAGCCCTATGGGCAGGAAGATAGCAGGCTACCACGGCCACGATGATGAGAACGGCTGTAACGGTAACATATGTGAGAGGATCGGTTGTGGTCACGCCATGCAGCATGCTTGCTATAAACCGCGTAACGCCCACTGAGGCAACCAACCCCGTGGAAACACCTATCACGATCATAAACATGCCATTTCTCAGTATTAGTCCGAGTACATCGCTCTGTCTTGCCCCTACCGCCATCCGTATACCTATCTCGCGCGTACGCCGAGACACCGCATATGACATTACTCCATATAGTCCGACCATGGCCAGAACGAGAGCTACGATACCAAAAATGCTGGATATGACCATGATCATTCGGTCCAGTGCAAGCGACTCACCAATGACCTCATTCAAGGTGGTCACATCCAGGATAGGCACATTCCTATTTGTGTTTTTGATGACAGTTCTAACGGCTGGTATGGCATCCACCGGATCACCTGCTGTTCGAATCAAGACTCTCATCCGGGAAGTTCTGCTAGCAGCGGCTTGGGCAAATGGCTGATATAGAAATGGCTGCGGATCTTCTCGGACATTCCAGTATTTTGCCGTACCTACCACACCGATGACCTCATGTTCGATGGACTCGTCGGCAGATTCGGGAAGATATACTCGTTTACCAAGTGGGTCTTGTCCGGGGAAATACCGCATCGCGGCAACCTGGTTTATAATAATGACCCTCGCGCCTTCTCTGCCGTCCCGCTGTGTAAAATCACGCCCCTGAATAATCGGTATCTGAAGCGTGGAGAAATGATTAGTTCCGGTAACGTTGTACGGGAGTTCCATGTCCTCGTTTTCCAGAGGCGTATAGCCTTCAAAGAGGAACGTGGTACGGGCCCATCGTACCAAGGGGGTAGTTGCGGAGAGGGTTACCGATTGGACACCGTCTATTGCGTTCAATCGCTCCGGCAGTTGGTCGTAGAACATGATCCCTTTCTCAGGGCTATCCACGGCATTGCTCACATCTGTGGAAACCACTAATAGATTCTCAGGATTGAAACCCACTTCCGCTCCAGCGGCAAGCTGCACGTTTCGTAGAAAAAGCCCTGCACCGATTAGGAGCATTAGCGACAAACCGATCTGGAGGACTACCAGAGTATTCTTGAGACCAATACGTCCAAACCGCCGCAACGGGATCTCAACGGAGCTCTTTAGGGAGGCTATCAGGTCTGGATTTGAAGCTTGAAAGGACGGAATAATCCCGAACAGAAGGCCTGTGATTACCGTCAGGGAAAGTGTGAAGAGCATCATCCTCTGATCTATGACGAAATTCAGATTGAGTCCATCGCCCTGAGGTAGGAGTCCTGGAATCAAGTTGCCAATCCAATCGGTGATCAAGAGGGCAACACCACCCCCTATGAATGCGATCAACATACTTTCAGTGACAAGCTGTCTCACCAACCGTGAACGTGTGGCACCCAAGGATAACCGGACGGCTATTTCCTGCCGTCGGACCGAGGCACGGGCCAGCAAGAGGTTGGCCATATTTACGCAAGCGATGAGAAGTACCATGCCCGCGACCGCCATGAGTAGCCAAGCCACCAGTTCAATCTGGTCTCTCATCTGTGGTCCCAATCTAGCGGCGGAGGTGACAGTTACCGGCCGTGGCCTGTCCGGTGCCTGCAGTGTACCCTTATTCGAACCCGGATACTGTTCTGCCAAGCGTGCCATAATCGCTATCATCTGTACACCAGCTCGCTCAACAGTCGCCTCAGGACTCAGGCGCCCCACAATGCGCAGCCACCGTGAGCTCCGCCTATCCAAAATCTCTGCTCCCCTGTTGGCGATGGGAATCCAAACGTCCGGTCGGCTGTCGACTGTGACGCCACTGAAGTCGGCTGAGGATACGCCTACGATTGTGTAGGGCTGGTTGTTCAGAATCAAGGTTGTACCCACCACATCAGCGGTACCACCAAACCTGCGTTGCCAGTAGCCGTGACTGATCACCGCGACCTGGAGGTTGGCCCCAGGCAGATTATCTGAGGTCGTCAGGAGGCGCCCCAGTGTCGGCGTGATACCCAGGACCGTGAAGAAGTTACCAGATACTCCGTGCCCTGACAGCGGTTCAAAGTCATCTCCAACGCGTGCGAGCAATCTCTGTCTTGAATGTGCAGCGAGGCCTACGAAGGAATCGCCCTGATCACGAAAGTCCAGATAGTCAGGATATGAGGACGTGCCATACAGGCCGCTGCTATAGTCACTGGTGTACACCGAAACCAATGAGGCGGGATCACGAACTCCCTGTATAGGACGTAGCAAGGTAGCATTTACGAAACTGAAAATACTGGTATTTGCTCCTATTCCGAGTACGACCAGTATGATCATAACTGCGGATACCAGTGGCTGCTTGGCCAGTGTCCTTATGCTGTACTTGAGATCCAGTAAGAGTGTATGCATCTTTCGCCTGTGTGCGCCGCACAACAGGGCCATATCCAATTGGCGGCTCAGTGAAGTTGAGTTATTAGAGGAAAAGTAATCAGGTTAGCTATGATTTGGAGCTGCCAGCCCCACGTAGACAATGTCCCGTCCTATGGAATACAGGATTGGAGCTTGATGGTCTTCAGAGGGTACCTATCACAATTGGCCGATAGCAGCGGTGACGGCCGGCGGTTCCGCAACAATCGGGCAGTGGAGCATTAACGGTCTGGTTGCCGCTCATTTATCTTTCGCTCGAGAGCCTCTTCGGCCTCGGCCATTTCTGCTTCTGCCCGTGCCAGTGCTTCCGTTTCCTCGACCATCTGTCCATCAAATAAATGGATGGAACGATCCGCGTGGCGTGCGAATCGCGGGTCATGGGTAACCATGCAGATCGTGGCGCCTTCCGAATGTAGACTCTCGAGAAGCTGCATGACGGCCTCACCGTTTTTGGAGTCGAGATTGCCAGTGGGCTCATCGGCCAGCAGAATGAGCGGGCGTCCAGCTAGTGCCCGTGCCACTGCCACGCGCTGCTGCTGGCCCCCTGATAGTTGGGACGGATAGTGCTTCATTCGATGGGACATGCCGACTTTGTCCAGCGCTTCGGTCACCCACTCCTGGCGCTCTTTGCCACCCATGCCACGGTAGGTTAAGGGTAGCTCGACGTTCTCGTATACGTTCAGATCTCCGATGAGATTGAAGCTCTGGAACACAAAACCAATCTCGCGGTTTCGTATACGGGCCCGCTCCGCAAGATTCAGACTTTCGACAGGACGGTCGTTGAGAATGTATTGCCCGTCCGTCGGTGTATCTAACAGGCCAATGATCGATAGCAGGGTGGACTTTCCGCAGCCGGACGGTCCTGCTATGGCCACATACTCGCCTTTTATGATATTCATGTGAATCCCGGAGAGGGCGTGCGTTTCAACTTCTTCTGTAAAAAACGCCTTGGTTACACCCTCCAACCGAATCAAAGCCTGATCAGACGTACTCATTGAT
>JABIQT010001020.1 GCA_018667995.1 Candidatus Latescibacterota bacterium | reverse complement strand
TGAAGTGTACCATGGCCGTCGTAGCAGGACTGGTTCTGGGCAGTGCCGTTAACATGGGTCTAATTATGATCAGCGGCCTGATTATACCGCCGCCGAACGGGGTCGATGTAGCAGATATGGAGAGCCTGCAGGCTTCCATGCACCTCTTTGAGCCGCGACACTTTGTCTTTCCATTCCTGGCCCACGCTCTGGGGACGCTCGCCGGTTCATTTCTGGCTACCAGACTATACTCAGCCAAAGGAATCGTACCAGGTTTAATCATCGGATTCTTCTTCCTTACGGGGGGCATCGCAAATGCCTTCCTGCTTCCAGCGCCTGGCTGGTTCGTTATCCTTGACCTGGTGTTTGCGTATTTGCCGACGGGTTGGATTGGCTACAGTCTGGCTAAGCGATAGCCCACCACATGATTGTGATGCATCCAGGTGACATACAGAGAGAGGCGAAGAGGAAATGACAAGGATTATCGAGGAAGAAAGGATCGGCAAAACGGTTGGGCTCAAGGTCGGTTGCGCTGCGGCAATCTTCGACGAGTCGAGAGAGAGAGACTGCTGATGACTCGCCGCATAGACAATGACCAATGGTGCCTTCCAGGCGGTGGTATGGAACCTGGTGAAAGCGCCGCGGAGTGCTGTATCCGTGAGGTAATGGAGGAAACTGGACTGATGGTGACGGCCTCGAGACTCATCGGTATCTACACAACTCCGCATCGCATTATGGTCTATTCTGAACATCACAGATTTCAGTTTGTTTCCATGCTATTTGAGGCGATCGTAACTGGAGGTCAACCAGGCCTCAGCGACGAGACGAGTGAAATCGGCTTTTTCACGCGAGATGAGATATCCCGACTTGATCTTATGGTGAGTCACATTGAACGCATCCCGGATGTCTTCGCAGAAGAGCAGGCTGCGTTTGTTAGATAAAGAGAGTCATCTGTCTTCCCAGTGGCGGTACATTTTCTTTGCGCTGCAACGTCAGCCCCTTTACTATAAACATGCGTGTAGCAGCGGTCATACCGAACTCATTCAAACACTGTATCTGCGTCAATATTCCTGCTATCCGCCAAAACCGATCTAACGGTGAATGACACCAGGCCCTGCGTTATCACTCGTAGAAACATAGTTGCCGCTCCGCCACAGATTTCATCCGGACTATCAACATGAAACGCGTTTATCTGGAATCAGACTGGCCACCATCGTGGCAATACTCGTACCCTTACGATCTTGAGGAGATCTACGGCGAGGTCAGCAATATTGGCTACGCCTATGCCTACGAGAATCGACGAGACCAGACTATTCGACTCCTTACGGACGTGCTGCCTGCAGGCTCAAGTGTTCTGGATATAGCCGCCGCCCAGGGCAATTTCTCCATTGCACTTGCCGAGAAAGGCTATGAGGTCACCTGGAATGACCTGAGAGCTGATTTGGTAGATTACGTTCGATTGAAAAACGACGTCGGGGAAATAGCTTTTGCCCCGGGAAACGCCTTCGAGTTAGATTTTCCGGAGCCTTTTGACGCTGTGCTCATTACGGAAATCATCGAACACGTCGCACATCCGGACGAATTCCTGGCAAAGACAGCAGAACTCATCAGGCCAGGCGGATATATTGTCATGACAACGCCCAACGGCGCCTATTTTCGTAATACGCTGCCCAAATTCTCTGAATGCCCCGATCCCTCGGTCTATGAATCCGACCAGTTCAAGCCCAATGCAGACGGCCACATTTTTCTCCTCTACCCCGATGAAATCGCGGATCTGTCTGCCCGTGCAGGGCTGGAAGTTGATGAATTGGCCTTGTTCACCAATCCACTTACAAGCGGATTTGTGATGACTGGACCGCTCCTCAAGATACTGCCGCGCAAACTGGTTTCTACCATTGAGAAGCTAACACAGCGGTTTCCAGACGCAATTGGTAAAAAGGTCCTACTTCAGATGGGAGCACGATTCCGCAAACCGGAATAGCAACTTGACCAACGGTGTTACGCGGTGCGGATACAACAGTACCTGATGTACTACATTCCCTTGTGCAGGTATTGCTCATTCTCTCCTTATCTATAGACGAAAGGTCTATCAGAATATGACAGCGTTACAGGTCGAAACTGGTATTTCTCGATATCTGCGTTTTGTGATCGTCGTCTGCCTGGCGCATGTGTTCACGTATCTGGTCGCAGGAACAATTACGTATGAGCTGATCTATAAATCAGCCATCGAGGCCGGCGGATTTGACGCCTTCATGCGGAGCCCCAATAATCCCGAAGAGTGGCGTCATGTGGAAACTTGGCTCTTTCCTGCACAAGCGCTCCGTGGGATACTCTTTGGACTGGCTCTGTGTCCTCTCGTGCGGACGCTCGCCGCCTGGTCATTCACAGCCAGGTCCCTCACGTTACTGGGACTCCTTCTCGTCTTCAGCGTGTGGTCCGTGACCATGCCCGGGCCGGGATCCATAGAGGGGTGGCTCTATCTTAGACCCGGCAGCGGCCCCCAGTTGCCGAATCCTATTTTGGGATATATCGAAGTGCCCTCGCAGCTCGCCTTCTTCTCAATGCTGGTGTCCTGGCGCATTGGCCGATTCCGTAAACAAGATCAAGCCGCCTAGGAGTTGGCTGTTGTGACCCAGCAACCGCGTCCTTTGTTGAATTCGGAGGAGCCGTATGCGCCAGGTGACAATATCCGTCGAAGAGCTCACGCCCTATAGACTGACAGACATCCTCTACCATAATCACCACCTGCAAGAGGCAGATATCTCGGCCATCATCGAACGGTCTTCGGAGACCACTTCGCTGTCGGCGATCTCATGTTTCGAGGTAGTCGCTTCACCGAGCTCAGGGTGGACCGGCGGACCTATTCCTTAACCTACCGAAACCGGAAACTGCCCCGATCGATACCAAGGAGATATTCCGATGGTCCGAGGCCAGAGCAATGATCTTCCGGACACCGCTGGCTCCACGGAGATTTTCGCATTCAATCAAGAGATTGAGAATCCCATCATCCCGTTCTACGGATCCACCGACTCCAGGTTATTCGCCATCGAACGCAGATGCATGGATCGTGATGGCAAAGTGATCGCTACGTTGAATCAACTACTACCGCAGGGCAGAATACTGGATGTAGGCGCAGGGAGTGGTTTCACGGCAGTGCGACTGAGGAACAGGCAGCGTAGCGTTATACCACTGGAACCATCCAGAGGCATGATTGATCGTAGGCGGAATCTGCCCTGGGTCCGAGGTATGGCGCAGACGCTACCGTTTAAGGATTCAAGTTTTGATGGGGCATATGCTACCTGGGCCTACTTCTTCCCTGGTTTCGGATATGGTGAGGCGGGTCTGAAAGAAGTGGATCGCATAGTCCATTCAAAAGGTACCGAACTATTCGTAGATAATGCCGGAGATGATGATTTCTGTGCACTGTTCCAACAGAATATAGCGAGTGATTCGAAGTGGTGGGTCAACCAGGGATTCTCCGTGCAGTATCTAGAGACGTCCTTCCGCTTCGATAATCTGGAGGAATCCGAGCGGCTGATATCGTCCTACTGGTCCGGCAACGGAAGAGCGCCCGGTAGCCGAATTGCTCTCGAGTATTCATTCCGTGTGGCCATCTATCATAGGAAACGGAGTTCATGAGAGGGTGGATCCTTCTGGATCATTTGCTCTGTATTGGATAGTGTCTATAGTCTCCTGCCTGATTGTCAGCTAGACCACATATCACGAATATGCGTCACCTTTACCGCGAGTAAAGTGCTGTCCAGAACGAGGCAAGAGGAACGCTGCCGAGCGTGCCATAGATACGATTCCCTACCTACTGCTGGCGTATTCATGATGGCTGGTGACTACTGAAATGGATACATTGGTCAATGGTTTCGGCCATAGACTTGGTATGTCCCTCTTCAACACTTTCTCTGAACATCTCAATCGAAGCCTGAACAAAGAGGAGGCCGGAATCTGCCAGCTTGACGAGAATGGAAACCACATTGACGGATGGCACGGATACCCCCAGCAACTACGGAACATAAAATAAACTGATGATGCGAGAATCCATGGACGGAGAGGAAGA